>NZ_LNGH01000056.1 GCF_011057715.1 Marinitoga sp. 38H-ov | reverse complement strand
AATCAAGTTTATCTTTAGAAACATCGATACCAACAAACAACATAGAAACACAACCTTTCAGAATTAGATTCTAACTCTGGGTATATAAGAAAAGAGCCTCGTTATATGTAAGAGCTATAGCTCATTCTCCGGTAGCAATTCAACTTATATACCAAAGTTAGTCAGACTATTCAAGGCACTTAAGTGCAGGAGGTGACAGAATTACTTTAGTTATATAATAACTCAGAGTTAGAATTATTTTTTTAAAAATAAATATCAGATTTATTAATTATATGAAAACATTATACACGAGGAGGTGGTACAATGAAAAAAACACTTGTAGTATTTTTAATTATTTTATTTAGTGTTTCTATGTTTTCATTTGTTAAAAACCCACCTATATTTGATGAAAATAAATTGATAGAAATTATAGGAACTATAGAAAAAACTGAAATTGTATCTGAAAGATTTTTTTTATTAACTTTTAAAGAAACCAATGATTTTAAAGTTTTATTTCCAAATTATCAAAAATTATTTAATTTGTTTGAAAAAGATACTTACATTACACTAAATGGCTATTTTATTGAATTGAAAAATGAAAAATATTTTATACCTGTAAAAATTAATTATAAAAATAAAACATTTGACTTAAGAAAAAACATAAGAAAAAGATTGTATGAAAAAAGGTTTCATATGAATTACTATAAAAATTTGAGTCCAAAACATCCTCATTACTTTAATATTCCACATAAAAAATAATAATGCCCCTTAGGGGCATTAATTTTTTGTAGAATAATTAGGTGATTCTTTAGTTATAGATATGTCATGCGGATGACTTTCTTTTATGGATGCAGTCGTAATTTTTATAAATTCAGCCTTTTCATGTAATTCATTTATATTTTTAGCTCCAATATAACCCATTCCTGATTTCAATCCACCTAATAATTGATAAACTACTTCACTTACCTTCCCTTTATATGGAACCATACCTTCAACACCCTCTGGAACAAATTTATCTTTATTTGAAATATTTTCTTGAAAATACCTATCTTTACTTCCTTTCTTCATTGCTCCTATTGAACCCATTCCTCTATATGTTTTATACTTTCTCCCTTGATAAAGTATTGTTTCTCCAGGAGCTTCTTCGGTCCCCGCAAATATACCTCCTATCATGACGCTGTTTGCTCCAGCAGCTAATGCTTTTACAATATCACCTGAAAATCTTATACCTCCATCAGCAATTACTGGTATATTATATTTTTTTGCTTCATTAACAACATCCATAATTGCTGTTAATTGAGGAACTCCTATACCAGCAATTATTCTTGTAGTACAAATTGATCCAGGACCAATTCCAACTTTTAAAGCATCAGCTCCTGCTTTTATTAAATCTATTGCTGCTTCTTTTGTAGCTATATTACCAGCAATTATTGGAATATTTGGATATTCTTTTTTTAGTTTCTTCAATATCTCTATTATGTTTTTTGAATGTCCATGTGCGGAATCAAGCACTAAAACATCTACATCACTTTTGATTAGTTTATCTGCTCTTTCAAAAGCATCAGAAACACCAATCGCTCCGCCAACTAACAATCTACCTTTATTATCTCGTGAGGCATTAGGATATTCCTCGATAGAAAAAATATCTTTAATAGTAATCAATCCTATTAATTTTTTATTTTTATCTATTATTGGTAATTTTTCAATTCTATTTTTATGAAGTATTTCTTTAGCTTCTTCAATTGATATACGGGAATCAGCTACAATTAATTTTTCAAAAGATGTCATTAATTCTTTTGCCATTTTATTTGTGTTCTTTTCAAACCTCATATCTCTATTTGTTAATATTCCAAGTAATTTTTTATTTTCATCAACTACAGGAAGACCGCCTATTTTATACTCTTTCATTATATTTTCTGCTTCTAAAATAGTAGTATTAGGAGAAATAGTTATTGGATCATAAATAATACCGTTCTCAGTTTTTTTTACCTTTTCAATTTGATATGCTTGTTCTTCAATAGTCATATTTTTATGTATAATACCTATTCCTCCAGCATGTGCTAATGCTTTTGCCATTTCATATTCTGTGACAGTATCCATTGCTGCTGATATTAAGGGTACTTTTAATTTTATATCTTTCACTAAAATTGTTTCTGTGTCTACCATAGAAGGAGTAACTTCACTATATTTAGGTACTAATAATACATCATCAAAAGTAAGCGTCTCTCTAAACATTCTTTCCTCTCCTTTATTCCCATTCTATAGTTGCTGGTGGTTTTGAAGTAATATCATATACAACTCTACCTATACCTTTAACTTGATTTGTTATTTTTGTTGAAACTTCTTCTAAAATTTCATACGGAATTTTAGACCAATTAGCTGTCATTCCCTCAACGCTATCAACACTTCTAATTGCTAAAACATAATCATAACTTCTTTCATCTCCAGTAACCCCTACAGTTTTTATTGGAGTTAGTACGGTAAATGCTTGCCAAACATTATCATACCATTTTTTTTCTTTTAATGTTTCTATAAATATAGAATCAGCTTTTTTTAATATATTTAACTTTTCCTCAGTTATTTCCCCTATAATTCTAATTGCTAAACCCGGCCCAGGAAATGGATGCCTATATAATATGTGATGTGGAATACCTAATATTTCTCCAACTTTTCTAACTTCATCTTTAAATAAATATTTTAATGGTTCAATTATTTTAAAATCTATTTTTTCTGGTAATCCTCCTACATTGTGATGACTTTTTATTTTTGCTGTATTTTTTCCAGAAGCAGCACTTTCTATAACATCTGAATAAATTGTTCCCTGAATTAAGTATTTATAATTATTTTTTGCTTCATCTTCAAAAACTCTTATAAATTCTTCTCCTATTATTTTTCTCTTTTTTTCAGGATCACAAACGCCCTTTAATTTATTTAAAAATTTTTCTTTTGCATCTACTATAGTTAAATTAATGCCAAGCAATTCATTGAATATTTTTTTTACCTCTATTTCTTCATTTAATCTTATTAATCCATGATTTACAAATACAGCTTTTAAATTTTCGCCAATAGCCTTATGTACTAAAACTGCAGCAACTGATGAATCAACTCCCCCCGAAAGAGCTATTATCGCTTTTTCGTTTTTCAATTCATTTCTTATATAATTTATTTTTTCATCCACAAAGTTTTTTAATGACCAATTTTTTTCAAGCTTGGCTATTTTAAAAAGAAAATTTTCTAATATCTCAAACCCAAATTCTGTATGCATTACTTCTGGATGAAATTGAATACCATATATTTTTTCAGAAAATTTCACACATGCGCTAATATTATTTTTTGTCTTTGAAAGAGTATATGCATTGTCTGGTAATTTAACTACAGAATCACCATGACTCATCCAAACAATAAAATTATCTTTTATTCCTTCAAAAATAATATCTTTTTTTATTATTTGTAATTCTGTTTTACCATATTCAGAAATCTCTATTTTTTCAATTACCCCTCCTAATTCTTTTGTTAATAACTGCATTCCATAACATATTCCTAAAATAGGTATATTTTTATTGAGTATATTCTTATCAAGCGGTAACGCATCTTCATCATTTACACTTTTTGGACCACCAGACAAAATAATTGCACCAATATTTTTTGGTAAAACATCATCATGTTGAATTACTTCCGAATAAACACCTAATTCCCTTACTCTTCTAGCTAATAATTGAGTATATTGTGACCCATAATCTACAATAACAACTTTTTTCATATACACCTCCAATTAAAAAACGCTCCTCTATAAGAAAAGAGGAGCGTATATTGAATACGCCTAACCTCTTTTCCTATAGTCAGATGGTTTACGGCCATCCGGTAGAAACTTCCAGACCATATTTCTGGAATTATATAGGAAAAGTTATATATATTTATTTTTGTTAAGATTATAACATATTAAATCTTTCATTTATATTAATACAAAAAAACTATTTTTTTAAATATATTAAATATTCTATATTACCCTCTTTACCTCTAACTGGTGATTCTATAATCCCTAATACTACAAAACCTTTTTCAATAAACGCATTTTTTACTTTTTCTACAGCTTCATATCTATAAATTTCATTTTTAACAACACCTTTAACTAATTTTGAAGGCTCTAACTCAAATTGTGGTTTTATTAACACAATCCCTTGAGCATTTTTGGAAACGATATTATATATAGAATCTATCAATTTAGTCACAGAAATAAAAGAAACATCACATGTAAAAAAATCTATATTTTCAAAATTTTCTTTGTTTAAATATCTAGCATTTGTATTTTCCATTAATATTATTCTAGTATCATTTCTTAATGAATTATGTAATTGATTTGTACCAGAATCAATAGAATAAACCCTTTTTGCTCCATATTCTAATAGTACTTGTGTAAATCCACCTGTAGATGATCCTATATCAACACATATTTTATTATGAACATCTATATTAAAATATTCTAATGCTTTTAAAAGTTTATATGCTGCTCTACTTACATATTTTTCTTGTTCCAAAATTTCAATACTATCAGATTCATAAATTTTTTTAGATGGTTTGTTGACAACTCTACCATTAACTTTAACTTTATTTTCTTTAATTAATTTTTGTGCTTTTTCTCTTGAATCAGCAAAATTATTTTTTACTAAAAAAATATCTAATCTAAATTCCATTTTATACCTCTACTTCTTTTGAGTGATTTTTATATTATTATTATGTATAAATATATTTTTATTATTCAATATAAATTCTTTTTCAACAAACAACTTTATATTATTTTTTATAATAGCTGTTTCTCCGTCGTAGAATAAACCCCCATTTTTTAAATCAATAATATATTTTTTCCCGCCAAATGTTGTAATTTTTATAAATTCATTTTCAACATTTATAGATGCAGGAGATCTTTCTAAATCTCTATAAATATTTCTTGTTCCGAGAGATATTACTTCCCCATAAGAGCTTATTAAATAAATAGTTTTATTTTTTTCATAGGCAAAAACAGGAATTCCATTAAATTGAATATTTTTATTTTTTTCCAAAAGACCATAAGGGGAAACAAATATTGCATTATCATAGGATAAAATTTCTTCTTTATCCTTAGATATCCACACACTTTTATTTTTCCCTAAAATTTCTATACCACTTTCTAATTCAAAAATATTAATTATTTTTTCAAATTTTATTTCTTTTAAAATTATTTCAGATAGTAATTTAATTTCATATGGATAATTTATATTTGACAAATTAAAATAAACATTTTCGTAAGGAGTTTCAAGTTTAAATTCTTCATTTGGAAATTCCATTTCGCTATTAATAATTATTTTTTGACCATTTAAAGTAGCTTCTCCAGTATAACCGATAAATTTCACTTTTATCCATTTATTAGGTACCTTTATTACATTTTCTCCAATTGGTAATTCTTTTTTAAATTTAAATATAGAATTGTTTTTTTTAACAATAAATTCTAAATTTTTATCCCAATTAACAAAAGTCGACAATACGTAGCTATCATTATCTTTAATTAAACAATCATTAGCTATAACAAATATCTTTCGCTGAAAATAATCTTTAAAAATAGATTTTATAAGCACGTTATAATTATTAATATTATCTATATATTTTTGATTTTCAAAATCAATAATTATTCTAGTACCCTCTATAGATATTTCTAATCTTTTAGATGTTGTAGATGGTGGCGTTTCTACATCAACAAAACTATACAATGAATAAAATATATTGGAAAACATTTCTTCAGGGCCATTATAAATAAGCCCTATTTTTTCTTTTGAAAATAAAATAGAATATATTAAAATAAAACTGAGTAAAAATATAAACCTTGTGGTGGCGCTGAAGCGGGCGCCTTTGAACGATTTCTTGCTTCTAATATTTCTTTTATATATTCTGGTTCCCAACTTCCTGTACCTACCTTTACTAATGCTCCTACAATATTTCTTACCATTCTTCTTAAAAAAGAATGTCCTTCTACCCTAACTAAAATTATATCATTTTTCATTTTTAATATTCTAATTCTATATATAGTCCTTACTGGATTTCTATCATCATTGCCAGTCTTAAAAGTAGAAAAATCATGTTCCCCTTCAAGATATTTAGCTGCCATTCTCATTTTATATATATCTAAATCATATGGAAACCACCATACTCTATCTCTTAAAAATATATTAGGTTCATTATTTTGATATATATAATAATGATAAATTCTTTTTATTGCTTCATGTCTAGGAGAAAACTTATCTCTTACATCAATTACTTTTCTAACATATATATCTTCAGGCAAATTTGCATTTAATGCATCTTTTATATTTTTTAATGTCATTTTCTCTATCGGAACATCAAAGGCTATAACTTGTCCATAGCCATGGACTCCTGTGTCAGTTCTTCCTGCGCCAAATGAAATTATCTTTTGTTTAAATATTCTAAATAATACTTTTTCAAATTCACCTTGAACTGTTCTTACTTTTGGCTGTCCTTGAAACCCATTAAATTTAGTACCGTCATAAGCTACTATTGCTGCTACTCTTCTCATTATTTACCTCCATACGCCTTTTTCCTTTAATACTCCTGTTTCTAAAAGTTTATAGGCTATTTCTTTTTCATTTTTTTCCAAAAGTTCTAGGTTCTTAGAAAACATATTTTCATATATTCTTATTAAATATAAATTTGCAAATTTAGATATGTACATTTTTAGAGTATCCTTATGGGAGTCTTCAACATCTAAAACTATATTTTCTAACCAGTCCTCATAATCTTCTCTTATTTTTTTTGTTTTAATTAAACTATTAAACTCATGTATAGTATTGTATAGAC
Organism: Marinitoga sp. 38H-ov; assembly: GCF_011057715.1. Lineage (NCBI taxonomy): Bacteria > Thermotogati > Thermotogota > Thermotogae > Petrotogales > Petrotogaceae > Marinitoga > Marinitoga sp. 38H-ov. The sequence continues at coordinate 28,337 of NZ_LNGH01000056.1, read as the reverse complement.
CAACAAATTCAGATATTACTTCTATATAATCACCATATAAATCCCTAATTTCTTCTGATAAAAAATCTACAAAAGAAACTTTTAAATAAGAAGAAACTCTCTTATCAATTTTTAAAAATCTTTTTATTCCTACTAAATTACCTTTTTTCTCTTTTAAAATAAAATAACCTAAAATCCCATTATTAAAATTTTTTATATTATTTAAGTCATCTTCGCAATATAAAGATAATTTTATAACTTGTACATCTATAAATTCACATTCTTTTGGAACAAAAAAATCTCCATTATTTGTAATTAATAACAGATTAGGTTCCATTTTTTCACCTCAAGTTTTAAATCACTATTTTATTAATCGTTTCTATAGATTTGTTAATAATTTTTTCTACCGCTTTTTCATCTTTTCCTTTAGCAAGTATATAAAATTTTATTTTAGGTTCAGTTCCCGAAGGTCTTCCGATTATTTTAAGCCTGTTATCATAATTTAATTCTATAACATTTGATTTAGGTAGTTCATTTACTCCACTTAAATAATCAATAGTATTTATCAAATTCAAATCCCCTACTTTTATAGGTGGATTACTTCTTAATTTTTCCATAATTTTATTTATTTTATTCAATCCTTCTATTCCTTCTAAAGTAAATGATATATTTTTTTCCATATAATACCCATATTTTTTATATAATTCATTTAAATATGATTTAAATGTTTTTCCCTCAGAAACCAAATGAGACGCCATTAACGCTATTAAGCCTGATGCTATTACAGCGTCTTTATCTCTAGCGTGGTCATTTGCTAAATAACCATAACTTTCTTCAAAACCAAAAATAAATGTTTTTTTACCGTTTAATTTATATTTTTCAATTTTTTCTCCTATAAATTTAAAACCTGTAAGAGTTTCTTCAACATCTATATTAAATTCTTTAGCAATAGGTTTTATCATATCTGTAGTAACAATAGTTTTAATTATCAATCCATTGTTAGGTAATATTCCTAATATTTTCATTTTATTAATAATATAATGACTTAACATAACTCCAAGTTGATTACCCGTGTATGGGATATACTCATTATTTTCTTTAACATATACTCCCAATCTATCAGAATCTGGATCAGTGGCCATAACTAAATCAGCATTCATATTCTTAGCTTTGGTTAATGCCAAAGAAAAAGCATCTTTTTCTTCCGGATTTGGTACTTTAACTGTAGAAAAGTTAGAATCATAAACAGCTTGTTCTTCTACGATAAGAACCTCAAACCCTAATCTAGCCAATAATTCTTTTACAGGCTTTAATCCAGTTCCATGTAAAGGAGAATATACTATTTTTATATTATTTGATATATTAGGTTCAATTGATCTCAAATAACTCTCTAAGTTATTTATATATTCTTCAAAAACATTATCATTTATCCAATTTATGTAACCTTCTTGAATACCTAAATCAAAATTTATTTTTTTTATACCATCAAAATAATCCAATTTATTTATTTCTTTTATTACTTCCTCTGCAATATGTGGTACTGCCTGAGTACCATCAGATGTATATATTTTATAACCGTTATATTCAGGAGGATTATGACTTGCTGTAATTACAATTCCAGCATCTGCTTTTAAATATCTTACAGCAAAAGATAAAATCGGAGTTGCTGTTACTTCTTTAAAAATATGAACATTTATTCCATTTGCAGCAAGAACAGAAGCTGCCATTTTAGCAAATTCTTGAGAATATTTTCTAGTATCATACGCTATTACTACAGAAGGATATTTATTAAGTGATTTTAAATAATTAGCAAAACCTTGTGTTGCTCTTGCAATAGAATGTATATTTATTCTATTAGTTCCTGCTCCAATCTTTCCCCTTAAACCACCTGTTCCAAACTCTAAGTCTTTAAAAAATCTATCTATTATTTCTTCGTTATTTAAATTTTCCAATTCCTCTTTCAATGATTTATCTGCTTTATTTAACCAAATATTATATTTTTTTATAGCAATTTCTTTTAGATTATCCATACTCTCCCTCCTAAATGAATACAAATTCTAAAATAATTATAACACAAAGACATAAAAATTCTGAACCCATAGGGTTCAGAATTAACCTTGTATTCCGGGAACTTTTAATAAATTATCTTTTTTATTAGGAAATTCTTTAATAATATTATTAATAACTTCTGAAGATTTAGATTCATCTAAATGAAATATATTTTTTAATATATTTTCTACCGGTGAAAATATAGGTTTTACATTATTTGTGTCAACTTCATCTATAATTTCCATATATTTAAGAATTTCGTTTAAATCTTGTTTTATTATATCTTTTTCCTCTTCTGATAATTTAATCATAGCAAGTTTTTCTAGTTTCTCTATTAATTCATCATCTATATTTATCATTTAGCACCTCCTAAATTAATAAAAATTCCACATAAATTGTAGATAAAATAATATTAACTAAAACAATAATAGATGCATATTTAAAAAATTCAATAAATTTTATCTCTTTATTTTTAAATTGTTTCAACATAGCTAATGCTATAATATTTGCCGAAGCACCTATAGGGGTTAAATTACCTCCTAAACATGCACCTAACGATAACGAATACCACAAAGGTTTTAAGTTTGAAAAAGTCTCAGGATTTATATGTTGTAAATTTTTAATTACAGGAATTAACGTTGCTGTAAAAGGAATATTATCAACAAATCCTGAAATTACTCCAGAAATTGTTATTAACATCATTGCAAAGCTTCTCATTGAGTTCCCCGCAATATTAACTAAAATATGAGTAAAATCTTTTAAAATTCCCGTTTGAACTAATCCACCAGTCATAATAAATAATCCAAAAAAGAATAATATAGTACCCCATTCAACCTCTTTTAATATTTCTTCAACTTCATTTCTATCTAAAATTAATAAAGCTAAAAAGCCTATAAATAATGCAATTGTAGAACTTTCCATTTCTAGCTGATGTTGAAAAACAAATAATAATAGAGTTAATATTAATAACACCCATGAAATATAAAAACCCAATTTATTTTTTATAGCAGATTTCGGATCAAAAGACTTTACCTTTTCTTTATTTATTTTAAATTTTAATTTCTTATTAAATAAAATTATAGTAATCATTTGCATCGAAAAAAGATTAATAAAAGATATAGCACCATTTACTGAAAAAAATTCTGTAAAATTTAATCCAGCCGCACTTGCTATCATAATATTAGGAGGATCTCCAATTATAGTAGCTGTACCTCCAATATTTGATGCAAGAATTTCACCTAGAACAAATGGAATTGGATCAACATCTAAAGAATCGGTAATTGCCAAAGTTATAGGTATAAAAACAAGAACTGTTGTTACATTATCGATAATAGAAGATAAAACAGCTACAATAAAAGTTAACCCAAAAAAAAGTACATAACCATTTTTATTAAACACCTTTAAAGTAACTATACCTAAATATTCAAAAAGTCCTTTTTTTCTAATTACCGATACAAAAATCATCATTCCCATTAATAAGTATATAGTATTAACGTCAACATAGTCTTTTATGGCCTCGATATGATTTTCAAAAATTCCTAATATCATCATTATAGTTGCACCAAGTATTGCTACAATGGTTCTATTAATCTTTTCTGTAATTAATAATGTATATGAAAAAAGAAAAATAAATAAAGCAAATACACGTTCCGTAAAATCATCCCCTTATGTAATCAGAAATATTATTAATTACATCATTAATTTTTGATAAATCCTTTCCACCGGCTTGTGCAAAATCAGGTCTTCCTCCACCTCCACCACCTAATGCTTTAGCAATTTTCCTTGCAATATTGCCAGCATGGTATTTCCCGATTAATTCTTTTGTAACTTTAACAATGAAATTAACTTTATTTTCTCCTTTATTAAACAATATTATAATACCATCTGATAATTTATTTTCAACAATATCAGCAGTGTTTCTTAATACACTTTGGTCAACATTTTCAAAGGTTTTAAGAAATACTTTTACACCTTCAATTTCTTTTACATTTGATAAGTCAATTGATTGAGAAGTCATTTTTTCTTGTAATTTTTTTACTTCTTTTTCTAAATCTTTAATTTTATCTATCATTGAATTGATTTTACTTGGTATATTTTCTTTTGTAACTTCTAATATTTCAGAAATAGTAATTATTTCATTTTCTAATGAATTTAGGTATTCCAAAGACTTAAATCCTGTAATAGCTTCTATTCTTCTTACACCTGCTGATACAGCTGTTTCAGTAATTATTTTAAATAAACCTATTTCTCCAGTATATGAAACATGTGTCCCACCACATAATTCCGCACTAAAATTAGAAATTTTCACAACTCTTACTTCATTCCCATATTTTTCTTCAAATAAAGCCATTGCATTTTCATTTTTAGCTTCTTCCAAACTTTTTATTTCTGTATCTACTTTTAAATTTTCTAATATTTTTTCGTTAACTATTTTTTCAATTTCTTCAATATCTTTCTTTGATAATGATTTAAAATGAGTAAAATCAAATCTTAATTTATCATTAGTTACTAAAGAACCTGCTTGCTTCACATGATCTCCCAAAACTTCTCTTAATGCTTTATGTAATAAATGTGTTGCAGTATGATTTTTTCTTATATTATTTCTTCTTTCTTTATTAATAGAAAGGATAACTTTTTCTCCTTTTTTTACATTTCCTTTGTTTACTTTTCCAAAATGTCCTATAACTTCATTATTTATTATTTTAGTATCATATACTTCAAACTCAAAATCATCATTTCTTATAATTCCTGTATCTCCTATTTGACCGCCTTTTTCGGCATAAAAAGGTGTGTTTTTAGTAATAATTATAATCTCTTCACCTTCTTTTGCATCTTCTATTATTTCATCATTTTTTACTATATATATAATTTCACTTTCATCATCAGTTTTTTCATAACCAGTAAACTCTGTTATTTTTAATTCATCTCCAATATATTTAAAAGCAGGATTCATTTTAGCATACTCTTTATCACCTGCAGCTTCTCTAGCTTTTTTTCTTTGCAATTCCATTTGTTCATTAAATTCTTCTTCATTGACGACAAAATTATTTTCTTCTGCTATTTCTTTAGTAATATCTAATGGGAAACCATATGTATCATATAATTCAAAAGCAAATTTACCATCAATAATTTTATTTTTACTATTATTTATATAGCCAATTAATTTTTCCATACCATTATCAATTGTTTCTAAAAACCTTTTTTCCTCAGCTTCTACAATATTTTTAATAAACTTAGATTTATCTCTGATCTCTGGATAAATTTCTCCGTATTCTGAAATTACAACATCAACTATTTTTGTAAGGAATGGACCTTTTTTACCTAATAATGCACCATGCCTTAATGCTCTTCTTAAAATTCTTCTTAAAACATATCCTCTACCTTCATTAGAAGGTAAAATTCCTTCAGAGACTAAAAAAGTTACTGCTCTTGAATGATCAGCTATAACCTTTATAGAAATATCTATTTTTTCACTTTTTCTAAATTTTACTCCAAAAATTTCTTCAATTTTATTGATAATTGGTGTAAATAAATCTGTTTCAAAATTATCATAAACACCTTGAACAGCTGCAGTTACCCTTTCAAGACCTGCACCCGTGTCAATATTTTTTCTAGGTAAAGGCAATAAATTACCCTCTTCATCTTGATAATATTCTGTAAATACCAAATTCCAAATTTCAACATATCTTCCACAATCATCTTCAGGAGTACATTTTTCGGGATTAGAACATAAATCTGTTCTACCGGTATCAAAATATATTTCAGACGAAGGACCACAAGGCCCTGTAGGTCCTACTGGCCCCCACCAATTATCTTCTTTACCCATTCTAATTATTCTTTCTTCTGGAAAACCTACAATATCTTTCCAAATATTATATGCCTCATCATCTTCTAAAAATACAGAAATCCATAATTTTTCTTTAGGTAACTTTAAAATTTCAGTTAAAAATTCCCATGCAAATTTAATAGCTTCTTCTTTAAAATAGTCACCAAAAGAAAAATTTCCTAACATTTCAAAAAATGTTTGATGCCTTGCTGTTCTTCCAACATTTTCAATATCATTTGTTCTAATACATTTTTGACATGTTGCAATTCTCGTATATGTCGGTTCAACCTTTCCCCAAAAAATAGGTTTAAACGGAACCATCCCAGCAACAGTAAATAATAATTGAGGGTCACTTGGTATCAATGAGAAACTATCCATTACTTTGTGTCCGTTTTTTTCAAAATACTCTAAAAATCTTCTTCTGATTTCTTTAGAATTCATATAATCCCTCCACTATATACCTAAAATTTTCATTAAAAAATAAAATGCTGGAGCTAAATATAACAATCCATCTATTCTATCATACATACCACCATGTCCTGGTAATGTTTCTCCAGAATCTTTTAAATTAAATGTTCTTTTTAATGAAGATTCTGTAAGATCCCCAATTGTATCTATAACACCTACTAAAATTGCAAAAAACACAGCTTGAATTGGATTAATAATATTTAATTGAAATATTGATCTAATATATTCATATAAGATTATATACAAATACGTAAAAATAATTCCACCAATTAATCCCTCTACACTTTTTTTTGGGGAATAATTTGGTGACAATTTATGTTTACCTATATTTAAACCAACAAAATATGCGCCGGCATCATATACCCAAACAGTGGTTAAAACCAAAATTCCGCTAGTTGCCCCATAATTTAAAATAATATGATAAAAATATGATAAAAATAGAGATATTGCAATAAGAGCAAATATATAACTTTCAATCGCTATTTTATATTTGTGTGTATCCTTTAAATATATTAAACTAATACCAGAAACTAAAATTATTGAAATTATATAAACTGTAATAGGATCAAAAATAGATAAACCAGAATAAAAAGCTCTTAAAGAAAAACCATATATTGCACTAGTAAGAGCTGTAAAAATTGATAAAAATACTTTATATTTATATTCATATTCTTTTAAAGTCATCTCAAAGTATTCTATGGATGTTATTAAAATAATTGAAGTTACCAACCCTATTGAAGTAGGAAAAGCAAAAAAAGAAAAAACCACTGCTGGACCTAATACAAAACCTGATAATGTTCTTAATAATAGATTTTTTTTATTTATTGGCATATTATACACTTCCTTCATCAGAGGAAATAGATCCAAATCTTCTATCTCTTTTAGTATAATCAATAATAGCCTTTTCTAATTCTATTTTATTAAAATCTGGCCAAAGTGTATTTGTAAAATATAATTCAGAATAAGCACTTTGCCATAGCAAAAAATTACTTAACCTAATTTCACCGGAGGTTCTAATTATCAATTCCGGATCAGGCACATCTGGTAAATATAAATTATTAGATAAATCTTCAATAGTAACAGTATCTTTTTTTTGTGAAATTAATTTATTTACAGCATCTACAATTTCTCTTCTTCCACCATAATTCACAGCTAAAATAACATCAATTTTTGTATTACTTTTGCTTTTTTCTTCAATTCTTTTACAAACTTCATATACATTTGAAGGTAATTCTTCAATTCTACCTGTAAATCTAACTCGCACATTTTCTTTAATAATTTTATTTAATCTTGATTCTAAATATCTAACCATAAGAGAAAATAAAAAATTCACTTCCTCTTTTGGCCTTTTCCAATTTTCTGTAGAAAAAGAGTATAAGGTTAGATACCTTATACCCAAATCAGAAGCCCATTCTATTACATTTTCTGCAACTTTAGCCCCCTGCTCATGACCTTTTGTTCGTTTTAATCCTCTAAGCTTAGCCCAACGTCCATTACCATCCATTATTATTCCCAAATGATTTGGAATTTTTAATTTCTCACTCAAGACTCCATAATCTCCTTTTCCTTTTTATGAAATACTTCATCGATTTTATTTTCATGTTCTTTTAAAATATTTTGTATTTCATCTTCTAATTTTTTTGCATCATCTTCAGGAATCTCTCCATTTTTCTGCTTTTCTTTTATTACTTTAATGTCTTCTCTTCTAATATTTCTCAATGCTATTTTCATTTCTTCAGCCAATTCTTTTGCGTGTTTAACCCATTTTCTTCTATCTTCAACTGTTGGATTAGGAAATTTAACCCTAACAACCACCCCATCTGTAGACGCCATCATTCCTAAATTTGCTGTATTTATAGCTTTTTCAATTTTTGAACATAAACTTTTATCCCAAGGGGTAATAACTACTGTTCTATCCTCCCCAACTGTTAAAGTTGCAGTTTGATTTATTGGAGTTGGAGCACCATAATAGTCTACCATTATTTCTTCAAATAACGCCGGAGAAGGTCTTCCAGTTCTAAGTTTTTTATATTCTTCTTCTAAATGTTTTACAGTTTTATCCATCTTTGATTTAGCCTCTTTTAAAATAGGATCTTTTAAAGACACAATAGCCACCTCCATATATTTTTTAAATTTTACCATTGTATTTTACTAATAAATACTCGTCCGAAATAAACTCAAAATATTCCGGCCTAATAACCTTTATAAACTTATTAATATTATTAGGCGGTAAATACCATAAAGCTCTTGGATCTTTTTTAAAAATATTTTCATTTAAATTATATATAACAAATAATTCTTTTGATATAGATAATAAATAAGTAATGTCTAAAAGTAATTTTCTAGAAAATTCGGGGTTTAAAAATACAACTACATCATATGTTTTTTTTAATTCCCTATCTTCAATATATTTTAATTCATTAATGGATATATGATCATTATTAAAAAATGACTCAATACTATTTATTTCTAATATATTATCAGAACTAATTTTGGATAATACATATTTTACTTTATTATTTTTTAAAGGATTTGGAAAATTTTGAGAAAAGTATTTAGAATAATTTTTTAAATAATTATCAAAACTTTTTAAAGCTTCATATGTTGGTACAGGGGAAACGTAATATAATCCATTTTCTGATTCATACCAAGTTTTAATTGGATTAATTACAGGATATACAGAGATCAATTCACCTATATTTACAATATTTACAATTCTATCTTTCTCTTTATTTATACTTTCTTCTAAATAAAATCCTGTATATCTATAACGCCCGCCTACTAAATCAGATATAATAGGATTTAATAATAAAGCTTTTTCTAAAAATTCTTTTGCTTTTTCATATTCTCCATTTTCTTTATAATAATTATATAATCTTAAACTTACAAATGATTTAAAATATCTATTTTTCGAATTTTCAAATGAATAATTTAATAATTTTTCAAATAATTTTTTATTTTCAACTTTTATTTTTAAAGCATAAACAAATTTAAGTTCTAAAAAACGATTACCAAAATAATAGTCAAACAATGCTAATTCTCTATAGTCAAATAAATTTATATCAAAGAAAAGCTCTGTTTTTTGATTCATCTCATCTTTTAATTCTATATACGCTGGTATTAATTCATTAGGATTCATATGAGTTAAAATATCTTCTATAATAACTTGAACAAATCTTGCTAATGATTTTTCTAATGCTACTACTTTTTTATATCTACTTTTAGCTTCATTAAATCTACCGTTTTTTGTTAGAATATCTCCTATTAATAGTTCTAATACTGCCTTTTCCTTATCAGAGGAAATATCCTTTCTTATACGCCTTATTTTTAATAATAACTCTAATAATTTATCGAAATCATCATCAAACAAATAATCAATAAATGTAAGGAGAATACCAATAATATTTTTTTCAGAACTTAATTTATTTATAAAATATTCTATAAAAATATACGGATCTTTATTTTTAGATTTTTCAAAAATTAAATTATACTTAGTTATATTTTTTATAAATTCATTATCATAATAATCTTTATATTTGAAAATTTCCTCATTGAGAATTATTAAATTATCAATAATCTTACTTTTATTTTCATAAGATTCTTCTTTAGCAAACTCATCTAACATAAAATTATATAAACTAATTATTTTCTCATTATTCTTTTTATGATTAAATTCTGATATTATTTTATCAATATCTTCATAATCATTTGTTTTTATTTTTGAAATAATCAAAAATGCAAGTCCTTCATTTTTTTTAAACAAAGACTGTACCGACCAAACAATTTCTTCTCTTCTTTTTTCAAAAATATCTAAATATTTTAAAAAATCAATAGAAGTCCTTTTTAAATTTTCCCATTCTCTTTTATTATAGTATACATTCATTAATCCATAATATGCATCTAAATTCCATTTAGAACTTAATTTAAACCATTTTTCAGCTTCATCCCAATAACCTTTATTAAATAACTCCATTCCCCATAAAAACATAAATTCTACAACCATTGGAATTGGCTTGTAATCCTTTTTTACTATATCTTTTTGAAGTTTTTTAGCTACTTTATAACCTACTTTCATTTTTTCTACATCTTTTTTAGCAATAGAAAGTGTTTTCATATATTGAATTAAATAATATTCATCATCCGGATTTTCTTTTAAATATTCTTCTATTAAAGATAAAGTTCTTTCCGTTTTCTTCTTTCTTCTTAATCTGGTCCAGATATACCCATAATGAAACAATTCTAAATCTACTTTTACAGTTTTACCTTTATATATTGGTTGATTATGTACAATATTTTCATACTTTACTTTTCCATTTCTAAAAAATCTACCAGTGCTTGCTATTTCCGAATGTTTTTTATCAAAATCGAGAAAGTTCACTGTTGGAATATAAACTGCTACAATATCGTTATTAAGTGATAATAAAAAATCCCTTATGTTATTTCTTAGATTTTCTGAAGCTTCTTCATCAGCATCAACTATAAAAACCCATTCTGATGATGCATATTTTAATGTTTCGTTTCTTGCATCAGAAAAATTTCCATTCCAAGGAAAAAAATATATTTTATCAGTATATTTTTTGGCTATTTCTACTGTATTATCTGTTGACCCTGTGTCTACTAGTATAATTTCATCACAAAAATCTTTAATACTATTTAAACATCTTTCTATATTTTGCTCTTCATTTTTTGCCATAATGCATGCACTAATTAATTTCTTTTCCATATTTTCCCCCCGACTAGAAAAGTTTTATTATATTATTTTTTCTCGTATCTTCTTTTTCATCAAATTCATATTTTATATCTAATTTTACTAAATGATTTGAAAAATTTGAATACAATAATTCCAAAACTGTAGATTTTGATTTAACTATTTGATATTCAAACAAATTATCTTTATCAAAAAGAATTTTAACAAAATCATCTTTTTCTAATATTTTTGCATTTTTTAAGGCAAAATATAATCCTAAATCCATTTTTTCCTTTTTATTTAATAACGTATCCATAACTTTTGAAGTTATTAATTCATATTCAATATCTTTATTTTCATCATAATATATTTTTATATTTTTTTCTGATGAATTTGAATTATCTTCAACGTTAGAAGCAATTAATAATATATTTATATCAAAAAGAATTTTTTTATTCTCGGATTTTTTTATATCTCTTAATAAATCTGATAATTTTTTTGCTATAATAATATCTTTTTCTAAATCATTTAAATTCCTGATCTCATTCATAAGAAACTCTAAAGTTTCTTCTAAAAACGATTCTATCTCTTTACCTTCATTAAATATATCATTTGATATTTCTAATAATTTTTCTGTATTATTATTTTTTAATGAATTTATAAAATCTAAAATAAATTTTTCATCAAATAATCCCAAAATATTAATGACATCTTCTTTAGATATTTCATTATCTGTAAATTTCAATACTTGTTCTAATAAAGATAAAGCATCTCTAGCTCCACCCTTAGCTTTTCTAGCTATTATTTTAGCCGCTTCATAACTTATATTTCTATTTTCTTTTTTAGATATATTTATAATGTGTTCAGTTATCTCTTGCTCACTAATATTTTTAAATTGCAACACCTGTGCTCTTGAAACAATTGTTTCAGGTACCTTTTCTAAGTTTGTTGTAGCTAATATAAATATAACATGCTCCGGAGGCTCTTCTAAGGTTTTTAACAATGCATTAAATGCCTCTTTTGTAAGCATATGAAATTCATCAATTATATATACTTTATACTTTCCAGAAACAGGTCTAAAATTAGCTGCATCTCTAATTTTTCTAATTTCATCTATACCCCTATTTGAAGCAGCATCTAATTCTATAACATCCATAAAACTTCCATCATTTATAGAAACACAATTATTACATTTATTACATGGATTATAGTTAATTGGATTTTCACAATTTAAAATTTTACTTAATATTCTAGCTGTAGTAGTCTTTCCTGTCCCTCTAGGGCCGGAAAATATATAAGCGTGTGATATTTCATTTTTCTCTATTGATTTTTGAAAATATTTTTTTACATGTTCTTGACCAATTAATTCAGTGAAAGTTACAGGTCTATATTTTCTATACAACGTGAGCATAATTGTCCTCCTAAAGAAATCATGTAATGTTCAACATTATTATATCATATTATCAAAAAAAAATAAAAGGGGATTACCCCCTTTTACTCGTTAATAGATTTTTCAAGCGCATTAATAATTTCACAATCAAATTTTATTGGACAATCATTTTTTAACATTTCAAATACTTTTTCTTTAGGCCAAGGTTCTTTGTACACCCTTTTTGCAGTTAATGCATCAAATATATCAGCTGCTGCTAGTATTTTACCAAATTCTGAAATTTCACTTCCTTTTTTTTGATACGGATACCCTGATCCATCTAATTTTTCATGATGTTCCAATGCTCCTAACGGAATATTTTTTGAAAGAAAATCAATTTCTGCTAATAATTCTGCACCAATAATTGTATGAGATTGTATAATTTTATACTCTTCTTCAGTAAGCTTTGAAGGTTTATTTAATATCTCATCTGGTATTCCAATCTTTCCAACATCGTGTAATAAAGCAGAAATTTCTAATTCTTCTAGTAATGAATCATTAAATCCCATTTTTTCTCCAATTTTTACTGCTAAATTTGAAACGTTTTTGGAATGTGTATGCGTATAATTATCTCTTATATCAATAGCTGTTGCAACTGCTAATATTATGCCTTTAATAGTACTACTTAATTCTTCATAAATTTTCGCGTTTATTAATTTATTAGATATTAATGAAGAAAAAATTTCAATTATATTTTTATCTTCATTATTAAAATCTCCATTTTTTTTATTTACAGCTTCTAAAACACCAACTACCTCATTATTTGAAAACAATGGAGTAGCAATTAAATTAACTGTTTTGTACTTTGCTTTTTTATCAGTTCCTTTAAAATGAAATGGATTATTTTCTGCATCATTAATAATGATTGTTTTTTTCATTTTAAAACATTGTCCAGCAATAGAATTATTTATTGGAACATCAACAGTTTCAATATTTCCACTAGCACCACCAGAGGTTATATAAAAATTCAACACCTCTTTTTCTTCATTAAATAATAATATAGACGCTCCGTCAGACTCTAATAAAGACCTTAAAGCTTCTTCTGTCATTTTTAACACAGACTCTAACTTAAAATTACTAACTATAAGTTTTAAAACTCCTAAAATATTTTTTCTTTTAAAATTAAAGTTTGTATCTTTATTTTCATAAAACATATTTTTTAAAGTTATTAAATCTAAATCATTAAGATTTATACTAGAATAAATTTGAACATCTGATAATATATTATATTTATACTTATCCTTTTTTCCATATAATTTTCCATCTTTAAGAATTCCAGAAATCTTATATTCTTGAATATAATTATCAATCATATTAAAACTCCTTCGTTTCAAAATTAAGAGTATATTCAAATTTTTTATCTCTCATATTATAACTTATAGAATAAATAATACCAGAATTTTCTAAAACTGGATAATATATAAATCCTTGTAAATTAGCATTATCATTTAAAAATATATTATCGACTGTATAATCTTCTAAAAATTTATATTGAGTATAAGAAAATCCAGCAGTTAATTGAGGCATCCCTCCTAATGATGGAATGTTAAGCATAATTTCTCCATTTAATATGCTATCCCTATTTTCGCTAAATAATTTATTGTAATTAATTATCATATTTAAATATGGCGATATTGTAAATATGCTTTTTCCTATTAAACCAAAAGAAGACTCTGTTCCAAGGTCCAAATAATAATTATTTGCTATATTATATTCATAATATGCATTTAAATACTCTATATTAAAGCCATCGGATATATAATTTATCCCAAACATAAATTGGAAATATGGTGGAAATTTTATAGTTGGTCCAGCAAGTAATCCATAAACCATTGTACCATCTTTTGTTAATACAACATCTGTTTCAACCCCTACTTTGAAAAATAATATATCTTTATATAACGTTGTTAAATATGCTTGATTAATATCATTAGAATTCGAATCAGTATTTAATATAGCAGTAAATTCTGCATTAAATATTCCAAGGTCAGCATCAATATATCCAAATAAAATATCTGATGATTTACTAAATTCAAATGGAACAAATGATAATATTTCATATGGAATATGAACTCCGATTTTTAAATTATTTAATCTAATTTCAGTATCTAAAACTCTAGAGTATGGTATATAATAGTTGTTCATAAATAGACCCAACCCTTTTGTATAAGAAGGGCTAATTCCATATCTAATATAAAACATTGGAAAATCAAATTTTAAATAATTTATTGATATTGCACTTAAAAGATTATCTGATCTAGACGCCTCCTTACTAGGTAAACCATAGTATAAAGGACTATCTATATCTTCTTGATATGCATTAAATCCTATTCCTAAACCAACAGGTCCAATATCCAAACTTGGAGCAAATGAGTATACTAAATAACTATTAGTACCTTTAATTTGTTTTCCAAAAGAGATATTTCCTATATTTGCTTTTGATTTAACAACAGATTCTTCAATAGAGTTTTGAGCTTCTTCTTTTTTTAGTTTATTTTCTACGGTTTCTGGCTCTTTTGGTATTTCAGGAGTTATTTCCTTTTCATATTGTTCTAAAGGTTTATCTAATCTCTGAATTTGAGGACTTTTTTGTGTTGTGGAATAATTAAACATATTTCCTACTGTAACTGGAAATAATTTATTATTAACCATAGTATATACTGTTCCTTCAAAAGTTCTTATTTTTGCTACATCTCCCTTTTTCTCAAAACCAAATTCAGTCCCTCTGACCCCAGCAACTACTGAACCAGAGCCAACAAGATATTTAGAACCTGGAGCTAATATTTCTTTAATTTTATTTACAGTAGCTCCTTTTTTCAATTCATATTCTATATCTATATCCCCATTTTCTGAAGCTCTTAATTTTTTTAAAAATAATTGCGTTTCAGAAGAAACTTTAATTTCAATATTTAGGGTTGGCTCTTTTAAATGTATAAATCCATCTTTTAACGTTAATAATTCTGATTCTTCTTGTATTATAGTATCATCTTTTAACGAATCCCAAATATCCGAATTAGGTTCTTTGTATAAAACATTTCCTTTCTTTTCTAAAATAATTAATGTTGTTTTTTGTGTATCTAAAATTTTTTCAACAATATTAATTTTTATTGTTTTTTCAATATTTAATTCTTCATTATAAAATTTAATTATTGATTCACCAGCTCTCCAAGGAGATAAATACTTTATTTGTGCTTTCCCATTAATTAAATCAATACCATCAAATAATATTAATGGATCATCAAATCCTCCGCTACTAATTTCTACATTTAAATGAGTTAAAGTTGATTGATTAGTTGAAATTAAAATTTCCGTTTCCTCTCCAACAAATAACTTTGTACTTTCTGATGTTATTACTAAATTACCAAAAATAAATAATGTGCTAATTAAAAATAATATTAAAGATATTTTTTTATACATAAGCTCACCCCCATATAGTTAAATAAGTAATAATTATACTCAAAGATAATGGTCCTAATTCAGATCTCGAATTAAAATCTTCTTTTTTAAAAAATATAAATATAGAGATTAAAACAAATAGAAAAGAAAAAATCAAAAATAATATATCACTATAGAATTTTATAAACGGTAAAGAAAACCTAAAAAAATATCCCAAATAATCTCTTTTATATGGTTTAGAAAACCCATCAATCATATAAAATAATAAACTAATGAAATAAGCGTTAAATAATCCTATAGCAAATAATTTTGTGTATTCAAAACTAATGAGCATATTTTTAGGCTTATATAATAAACTTATTAATATTAATGATGAAAAATGCATAACTTGATCTAATATATAATACGTATGAGAATTGAATGATTTATTTGTTCTATTTTTATATTTTAATATATCAATTAAAAAATGAATTAAAGTTAAAGATATTATTAAAAGAAAATTTATTAATCTCAATGATGATGGTAATAATAGCAAAAACATTGAAATAAATATTATAGATATATGTAAAACAAGAACATTAATTTTTGAATTTTTATATTTTGCAATATAAGATGTTTGGAATACATAATCTCCGATTAGATGAGCAAATAAAAAATAATAAAAAATATTTTCATTCATTTTTTATCACCTCTTTTAATGCATCTACTAAAATAGGATTAAAAAAGATACCGCTATAACTGTCCATCAACTCTATAACTTTCACTTTAGGTAATTTGCTTCTATACGGTCTATCTTCTAATAACGAATAATAAACATCCAATAGCCCTATAATCTGAGCTAATAATGGTATTTCATTTCCTTTTAAACCTTTAGGATAACCCTCTCCATTCCATTTTTCATGATGATATAATACAATTTTCTTTACTTCTTCGGGAATAGTTGGTATTTTTGATACCAATTCATATCCATTTAAAACATGATTTTTTACCATTTGTAACTCTTCTTTTGTTAAATCATCTTTTTTGTTTAAAATTTTTTCTGGAATTCCTATTTTTCCTATATCGAATATTTTACTTCCAAATTTTAAGTACTTTAAATCATTTTCTTTTAAAGATAATATTTCTCCTATTTTCAAAGCTGTTTTTTCTATATTTTCACTATGCTTTTCAGCTCCTGGATTTCTCTTTTCTAATATTTTGCTCAAAATATTCAAAGATTTATCCAATATTAAATTAAATTTATTTTCTAAAATAGAGTTTTCTATGTTTTTATTAATATAATCTTTAGTTTTCTTTAAAATAGAATAATCATATAAATCAAAACCATTATTTCTATATAATATAAAAAGTCCTATAAAATTTTTTTCAAAAAATATAGGTAAAAATATCTTTTTATTAAAACATAATAATTTTTCAGGTTTAAATGAATTTTTTTCAAATGTATTATATTGTATTAAATTAAAATCTGAACTTATATTAAAACTTATGTCATCTAATAAAAAAATATCTTTTAGTATTTTATTAATGTTATTTATATTTTCAATAAAATTTATGTTTGGATATATATTTGACAGAAATTTATATATATTTTTTTTATTAAAATTATTTCTTGATATTCCATTTTTTTCTTTAATAAGACGATCGAAACTAATTAAATAATTTTCATCTATTTCATCGTAAAGCGAAATTTCTATATTATATTTCCCTTCATATTTTACCTTTATTATTTCATTCTTCTTGCTTATTAAATTTTTAAATATTTTATTATTTATCTTTATAATATATTCATAATTTAATTTCTTTAATATATTTATATTTTCTAATATTAGTTCATCCATAATATCTACCCCTTTATTTTAAATAATTTCAAAGGTTTTTCTTTTCCTTTTACTTTAAAATCACCAATATACTCAAAAGAATATTTTTTAGATCTTTTTTCAATTTCTTCTGTTACAATTAACCACTCATTTAAATCCCTAGTTAAATGTTCTATTCTTGATGTAGTATTTACCGTATCACCTATACAAGTGTAGTCCATTCTAAAATCTGCCCCAATGTTACCAATAACCACTTCACCATAATGCATACCTATTCCTGCATTTATTTCAAAATCAAAACCCATTTTCTTTAGTTCTATATTAATATCTATAATTTTTTTTCTCATTTCTAATGCGCATGAAACAGCCCTATCAACTTCATCTCCAAATTCTATAGGAGCACCGAAAATAGCCATAATTAAATCACCAATAAATTTATCAATAGTTCCATAATATTTATTTCTAATAATATCTGCCATTTGTGATAAATAATAATTTAAGAATTTTACCACTTCTTCAGGAGATAATTTTTCTGATTTTTCTGTAAATCCTACAATATCAGACATTAAAATAACTACATTTTTTTTCTCTCCTCCTAATTCTGTTTTACCTTGTTCTAAAAGCATTTGCGCAACATAATCTGGAACATATTTAAAGAAAAAAGATTTAATTTTCTTCTTTTCTTTAGATTCTTTTAAAACAGCCTGAGCTGTATCTACTGTAGATATTATTAGCGAAGACATAAATGGATAAAAAGTATCTATCCATACATTATTTTTAAACATATAATATGATAATAATACATAAATTATTGGAATAGAAAAAGAAAATAATTTAATTGTTATTTTGTCAAATGTTAAAAAAATTAAAGAAAAAAATAATAATAATAAAAGAATTAGACTTGTATAAAAGAAATTTATTCTTTGAATTTTATCTTTATTAATTAAATTTTGTACTGCTGTAGCATGCAAATATACTCCAGGTTCATTATTAGAAAAAGGAGTAATTCTCAAATCGTATAATCCTTTTGCAGTAGCTGAATAACCTAAAATAGCAACTTTATCTTTGAAATTATAATTATCATATTTATTGCTATATACTAAATCATAAAAAGAAATAGTATCAAAAATATTTTCTCCCTTTCCATAAAAATTTAATAAATAAAAACCATTTTTATCAGTTTTTATAACTTCATTATTAATTTCAATTGAATAAGATTTAGGATCAAAAACAAAATCAAAAGGGGAATAATCATTATAAAAAGCATACAATATTAAATCCATATGAGGGAATAATCCAGTACTATATCCTTCATTATATGCCCAATTTTCTTTAAAAATCAAAGGTATACTTCTAGCAACACCATCTGGATCCAACTGTCCAATTTCATATGTTGATGCAGGAACTAAAGAAGAAAATTCTATTATAGGAGGAATTATTTTATAAACAGTAAGTGGAGAAAATAAAGATAAATATTCCGGATTTTTAATTTTAAAGGAATAATTTAAATAAAATTTATTATTTTCCAATTCTTTTTTATATACATTGTTATAAAACTCATAATTATTTTTATCGACTATAAGATATGTACCTAAAACTGTTTTATTATATTTCCTTAAAATTGCTGATAGTAAAATATCATCCTTAGATTTCCCATTTTCTAATATATTGCTTTCGGAAGGTGTAGTAAATGATACATCAAAACCTATAGTTTTAATACCTAATTTAAACAACTTAGCTATCATTCTTGCATAATGCTCTCTATTCCATGGCCATTCATCGTTAAAATTTATAGACATATTAATTAATGAATTCTCATCTATTGCAATAATAACAACATTAGATTCAATTTTTTTTTCACCTCTAATTCTATATCTTAAATCTAATGTTTTCAATTCAAATATTTCAATCCAAGGATTGTTAAATAAATACGTTATTATATATAAAGATAAAAAAAGAAGAAATAAAAAATGACTAATTTTTAAATTATTTATTAATTTTTTCATAATATCACCTAAATATATTATAACATATTTTATAAAAAAATACCTCTTTTATATGATGCACTCCCCAAAAACGGTACAATTAAAAAAAAATGAATAAAAGATTTATCCAACATGGCTCCAGTACTCTACTAGAGCTATATTATTTAATCTTGACTTTCAAAAAATTTATGTAATATTCTATAATATATTCATTTCTTGTTTTTTGATATATTCACATTTAATTGTCAAAAGAAAATTTCAATTAGAACATAATGTCTTGACATATTTGTATATTGATCTAAATTATATATCAAACCCTCTATAAATATTAAAAAAACATTTTTTCATTTGATTCAACAATTTTTTCAATGTGTTTATTAAAAATATCGTATCATATATCTTTACTTTGCAATTAAAAAAACACCCCTTACTTTTATTTTCTCATTTTCAGGGGTGTTTTTTATTATTTCATTTTTTAACTCAGATTAAAATTTCTGATATTTATTTATAACTCAAATTTATTCGAATAGTTTATCATATCATTTGTCATTTTTTCTAACTCTTCAATTAAATCGTCAAATTTCTCAACCTTTTCTTTTTGGTTTATCATCATCAATGATACTCCATCTATTTTTTCAGTTATTTGCTGTATTGAAATAGATATAGATTCAATTGCTTTTGATATCTCAGATGTTGATAATTTCTGTTGATTTGATATATTTGACGTATTTTCAACCATTTCAGAAATATTAGTAATTTCAGATAATATAGATTCCATTTGAATACCAATCTCTTTAATAGAATTTATTAT
This sequence comes from Marinitoga sp. 38H-ov, assembly GCF_011057715.1. Classification (NCBI taxonomy): domain Bacteria; kingdom Thermotogati; phylum Thermotogota; class Thermotogae; order Petrotogales; family Petrotogaceae; genus Marinitoga; species Marinitoga sp. 38H-ov. The sequence continues at coordinate 7,890 of NZ_LNGH01000056.1, read as the reverse complement.
TTGATTAACAGTTTTTGTTATATTAGAGCTTTCATTCAAGGCTAAGCTAGCGTCATTTACTAATGAATTTAAATTTTCTGAAATATTTGAAGCAGAAACATTAGATTCATCTGCCAATTTTCTGATTTCATCAGCCACAACAGCAAATCCTTTACCTGCTTCACCCGCTCTTGCTGCTTCTATAGCTGCATTTAAAGCCAATAAATTAGTTTGCTTCGAAATTTCTGATATTTGTTTAACAATTTCCTCTATAGCTTTAGATTTTTCAAATAAATTATTTATCATATTATTACTCTTATTAACTAATTTTTCTATATTGGAAACATCATTTATCATATTTTGGATTCTATTTTTACCTGAATTTGCATTAGTATTTATTTCCTTAGTTTTTTCGTGTAATTCATTTGCAGAAACGTATAATAAATCAGCTCCTGATGCTATTTCTTCTATATTAGCGGTTGTCTCTTCAACAGATGAAGCTACTATTTCTAAATTATTTTTAATTTCTTCGAAAGATTCAAAAGTATTATTTGTTACTTTTATTAATTCATTTGAAGAATTATCTAAATTCCCTTCTACATTTTTCAATGTATTAGAATATTTATTAAACAATAATACAATTTCTTTTATATTATTTTTTAACGAATTAAAAATATTAGCAATTAAACCTATTTCATCTTTTCTATTAATTTCAATGTCTTTTTTTAGATTACCTTTTGAAACAGATACTGCATGTTGTTCAATTATCTTTATTGGCTTAGTTATACTACTTGAAAATAATACCGATATTATAACAGCAATTATAATGGTAATAATTATAGTTATAATCAATGTATTTCTTAATTCGGAAATTGGCTTAAATACTATTTTTTCATCTTTTTCTAAAACTAATTTTATATTATTTAAATTATCAAAATTATGTGTGACACCTAAAACATTTTTGTTTAAATAATTTTTATATTTTGAAATTTTATCAAGATTTTGAGAATATTGCGTAATAACGGAACCTAATTCAACATTCTCTAAACTAGTTATTAATTTATTGTCAGCATTCAATATATATATACTTGTAGAAGGATCTTCATTTAAAGATTTAAATAAAGAATTACCTAGTTTCTCAAAGTTTACAGAAATAACAATATAACCATATCTTGCAAATCTATATATAAATGGCATCCCAATAAAAAGAGTAGGTTTTTTATTGTATAAGTCTATATCTGATAAAACTATACTTATATTATCATCTGATTGTTCTTTTAACAAACTATATAAATTTCCAAAAGTAGTGTTTTTAATCTCACTATTTTCTATATTTTCTGTAAAATCATTCCCTTTTTTTAACGAATATATTATATCTCCATTTTTATTAATTAAGTATATATCTTCTAAATTTTGTGATAAAGCATAATTAACTAAATTTGGATGATATTTTCTATGAATCAAATCATAATCAGATATTGTAAATTCATCATCACCATACTTTCCTAATTCTTCTTCATTAACATTATTTAATTTAAATCTTTCTTCTTCCGAATAAGGATTTTGAGAAACGTAAACATCTTTTAAATTTTTTATATCTTTAAAATCTTTAAAATATGAATCCATCGATTTTAACATAATTGGTATATATTGTAAATTAGCTATATTTTCTAATGAACTTTTATAATTATCTATTAATAAATTTAACTCAAAAATTTTCGAATCAACTATATTACGAAAATTAAATTTAATCTCATTTTCTAAAGATTTTTGTGAAGAATTTAATGAAATATAACCAATAATGATAAACGGTATTACTAGGATTAAAAGAAAAATAAGAACTAGTTTATTTCTAAAATTCACAATATCCCTCCTAAAAAATATAATTCAAATATATTATAGCATTTTTTCTATATAATTTCAATGTTTGATATATTTATGATATAATATTATTGAAAAAAGAAAAGGAGGTTATAATATGTCTATTGAATTAAAAGCAGTAAGCTTTTATGTAGGCGAGGAAAGATTTGCAATTGACATTAATCATGTTGATACTGTAATTGAGTATCAAAAAACAACTAAAGTCCCTGAAGCTTCAGACTATATTGAAGGTATCGTTAATTTTAGAAATGGTGTACTCCCTATAATAAACTTAAGACTAAAATTTAATTATCCACAATTTGAAGATAAAAGCAAATCAAAAGTTTTGGTTGTAAAATTAGAGGAAAAGAAATTTGGACTTATGGTTGATGAAGTTAAGGAAGTTATGAATGTTATGCAAGAACAAATAGAAGAGTCACCAACTATTGGAGGAAATAAAGCTGATTATATTAGCGGGATTATAAAAACTAATGATAGTATGATTTTTTTAATCGATGTTGAAAAAATTCTTTCTAAAGATGAAAAAATAGAATTAGATAAGTTAATTAAATAATTATTCTGAGAGCCTGATTGCAAAAATGTCAGGCTCTCCATTTTTGTAGTATAGCGAAAAAAGAATAATATTATTATATATATACGGATAAAAAGCATCATCTGAAATCCCCATAGTTAGGTATTCTTCTTTTTTTGTTATAGGATCAAATAAAGTTATTCTATAATAACCATTTTTTAATTTTGAAAAAACAATATAGTTATCATTAGCTATAGGATCAACTTCATTTAATTCAGAAAGAATAATTGGTTTTAATTCTTTATCATATGAATATATATCGCTTTGTCCAGTTTTTGGATCAATCATTTGAAAAATAACATAATTTTTATAAATTGACGGTCTAAATTTAAATGTATTTTTTAAAGATGTTATTTTATTTATTTGATTATCTTTTAATGAATATTTGTATATTTCTGTCCAGCTTTCCCCGTTTCTTTCTTCTACAGAAAAATATACTACTCCATTTTTATAATATGGTGTATATGCATTATATGAATCATTTGAAATTCTATAAATCTCTTCATTTTCAGGGTTATATAATAAAACATCCCATTTTCCATATAATGAGCTCTGAAAAACAAAAGTCCCATCTTCTGTTATATTAGGGAAATATTCAGAAGAAAAATCTAATGGAATATTTATATATTTATTTTTTTCTAAATCATATCCCCAGACATTTCTATTTCCAATATAACGATCTGATATAAAAATTATTTTTTCACCATTTGAAGAAATATATGGATATTCATCAATTCCATCCCAATAGGTTAATTGAATAAAATTCCAATTTTTATCATGCATAAATCTATTAAATGAAATTTTTTCAAGAACTTTTGTCGCAAAATTTTTCACCCAATTATCATTGTCAATTATTTTTTCTGATAAATCCAATTTTGTACTCTCCAAAGATACAACTACTCTTATAGCATTTTTTGATGAATCTTCAGTAAACTCTAATTTTATATCGTAATCAATATTTTCATCATTTTTATATACATTATAAGAATATAACAACTTAGACTCAAATTCTTGAATAATTTGATTCATTATCCAAGAATTTGAGTATTGTTTTAAAAGAACGGTATCTTTTTCTATTTTAATTTGTGAAAAATTTATAGAAACTATAATTAGAAAAATAAATAAATATATTTTTTTCATATTAAGAAAGAAACTTTTTCACCATAGAATTTACTCTATTACCATCAACTTTTCCCTTTAATTCTTTCATAGCCTTTCCCATTACTTGACCAAATTTTGCATTTTCTCCTAATTCTTCAATAATATTTTTTATTATTTTCTCCAATTCTTCATCTGATAATTCAGGCGGAAGATATTCTTTTAATATATTTAATTCATATTCTTCTTCTTCCACTAAATCTTCTCTGTTTGCTTCTTTATATTGTTGTATAGAATCTTGTCTCATTTTTATTTGTTTTCTAATTAATGAAAGTATTTCTTCATCATTTAATTCATCTAATTTTTCAATCTCAGCTTTTTTTATTTCTGTTTTTAATATTTTAATTGCATTTAAAGCTTTTGTATTTTTTTCTTTCATATACTTTTTTAAATCTTCATTTAATTTTGCTTTTAAATCCATAATATCACTCCTTTCATTTTTATCATTATACCATAATTATTTTTAAGTTTGAATAAAAAAAATAAGAAGAATTCCAATGGGAATTCTTCAACTTCTTTTTGTAAATTCAATTAATTCATCTAAATAAGCAAAGGCGATACCTATATATGTATCAGCAGCACCATAATATATAGCAACTTTATTATCTTCAACCAAAGCTGAACATGGAAATACTACATTTGGAACAAATCCTACAGTTTCATATGTTTCTTCAGGTGTCATTAAATATCTTTTTGATCTATATAACACTTTTGATGGATTTTCCAAATCTAATAATGCAGTTCCAAAGCTATATACATATCCATTACATGTATTTGTAACTCCATGATATATTAATAACCATCCATCTGAAGTTTCTATTGGTATTGGACCGGCACCAATTTTTAAGTTTTCCCACCACGAATCGCTTTTTTTACCCATTAACCACTGATGATTCCCCCAATGTATAAAATCATAACTTTCACTAATAAATATATCTCCAAATGGTGTATGTCCATTATCACTTGGCCTACTAAGCATATAATATTTTCCTTTTATTTTTCTGGGAAATAAAACACCATTTCTATTAAAAGGCAAAAAAGCTTCTGGAAGTCTTTCAAAATTAACAAAATCTTTTGTTCTTCCTATTCCTATAGTTGGACCATGTAAATCAGTGCAAAATGTAATATAATATTGTTCATCTATTTTTACTAATCTAGGATCATATGCATAATCAGGAATAGATATATTTCCATTTTCATCTACCCATTTAATTATATTTTCATCAAAAACCCAATTTAATCCATCTTCACTTCTTCCAATGTGAAGATTTGGAACTGTATTATAATGATCAACTCTAAATACACCTATAAATTCTTCATTATATGGTAAAACAGCTGAATTAAAAATTCTTGCTCCACTTTTAAATTGATTTCTTTTTGTTATTGGATTTTTTGAATACCTCCAAATAATTTCATTACTATTTTTTCTTTCTTCCCAGGGTATCATTTCTCCACCTCTTTTACAGAATTTCTTTCTATTATTTTAGTTGGTAATACAATTTTTCTTTTAACTTTACTTCCATTTCCTTTTATTCTTTCAATCAAAAGTTTTGCAGCATTTTCTCCCATTTCTTTTCTAGGCTGATGCACCGTTGTTAATGGTGGATATAAATATTTAGAATATTTATCATTATCAAACCCAATAATAGAAATATCATCTGGTATTAAATATCCCGCCTCATATATTGCCCTAGTTCCACCAAGTGCAACTTGATCATTAATAAAAAATATAGCTGAAAAATCTTTACCATTTTTTTCTAAATATTTTTTTATAGAATAATATCCACCTTCAAATTCAAAATTACCATCTAAAATCTTTAAATTAATATCATATTTTTTTGAAAAATCTACTACAGCTTTTTCCCTTATTTTTGCTGAGTAATATTCCCTCTCACCGCTAACAAAAAGTATATCCTTATGTCCTTTATTAAATAAATATTTCATAGCTGAAAATGCCGAGTGATAATTGTCAATTCCTACTGTATCAACATTTATATCACTATCATTTCTATCAACTGCAACAACAGGTATAGCTGATCTAATTAATTTTTCAATATGTTTATCATCATTTTTTGTAGTACATACTATTATTCCATCAACTCTTCTTGAAAAAAATTGTTCTAATATATCTATTTCCTTATTTAACAACATATGAGTCGAAGTAACAAAACTATCATATCCATATTTTGATAACTCTAACTCTATACTTTCAGATATAATATTATAATGATTTCCTAAAAGATTTGGAACAATAATTCCTACTAGATAATGTAATTTTCTTTTTGCAACCTGAGGGGGTTGATAATGATATTCTTTTAAAGCTTTTAAAACCTTCTTCCTTGTTTCTTCGGACACATTATCTGCACCATTTATTACTCTAGATATTGTAGCAATTGATATTCCTATATTTTTAGAAATTTCCCTCAAAGTTGCCATATTATCACCTCTATCCTAACTTATATGGGTATTTTATATAATTAATCAAATAGTTATTAATCCCTTTATTTTCTATAATATCTTTATATACAAAATATGCTGGTTTACATGTTCTTTTTTTTGTACTGTAATTCACATGAATCAATCCAAATCTTTTCGAAAAAACTTCTGGCCATTCATAATTATCTAAAATTGACCAATACATATAAGCCTTTACATTTGCTCCTAATTCTATTGCTTCGTGTATATTCATTAAATGTGATACAATAAAATATGGCTGAATATCTCCTTTATCAGCAATGCCATTTTCTGTAATAAACATTAAAGGATTATTATATCTTTCTTTAATCTCAAGAATAATTTTTTTAATCCCCTCCGGATATACCTCCCATCCCATATTAGTAACTGGTTTATTTGCTTTTGAAAATTTATCTTTACACGAATATCCATACCCACTAACAACTCTCCAGTTATCATTAACCTTTTTTACAACAGTTCTAGTATAATAATTTATACCTAAATAATCAGTTTTACCATGCATATCTTTTCTATAATTTTTTCTTTTGTTAATATCAAAATTAATATTACCTTTAAAAATCATATCGGTAAAATGATAGTTATTAAAATATTTTGCATATTCTACAATATCTTTATCTTCTTGATTTTCAACATCTATCCAAGTAAAAGAATAAATAAAACCAATAGGTTTATTCGTATATTTTTTCATAGAATCATAAGCTCTACAATGTGCTTCAGCTTGATGCTTTTGAGCTAATTTATAATATTCTTCATTAATTATTGATGGTGGGAATCCAGATTTTGGTTGTAAATAAGCTAAAGATGATACAATTTGTGGCTCGTTTATTGTAGCCCAATAATCAACTATATCATCAAATTCTTTTGCTAGAAAAGAACCGTATTTTACAAATTCAATTACTGTATTTTTATCAGCCCATCCATACGGTCCTTTATTATATAAATTAACATTTATTGGATTATGAATCCATAACGGCAATGAAAAATGATTTAAATCAACCATAACCTTAATATTTTTTTCTTTTAAATCATTTATAATCTTTTTATAATGCTCTAAAGCTTTTATATTTGCTATTTTTTTTAATTCTAAAATATCACATTCATCTATTTCTATAGAAATGATATCTTCATTTTCTTCAATAACTTTCATTTTTACATCAAATGTAGGGGTTGGAAATATTCTTGACTATTTATAATACCTATTCTTACAATATTTAATCCTAATTTTTCCATTAATTTATTATCTTCTTGATATAATTCCCAATAATTAACTCCATTTTCCGGAAAATCTCCACTTACTAATCCTAATTAATAATCCTTACATCATGAGTCCATTTATACCAATCGGAATACTTATCTATCTCTTTTCCTCCCATTTCAAATTGGAACCCCGACATCGATATACCAAATAAGAAATCTTCAGGAAATTTTTTCATATAATTCACCTCATTTAATATTAAATTCCCTATACCACAAAGCGCTATCTTTCAAATATCTCTTAAGAGTAGTATAATCAACATAAACTAAACCAAATCTTTTAGAATAACCATGAGCCCATTCAAAATTATCCATTAATGACCATATAAAATATCCTCTTAAATCCACTCCATCATTAATAGCTTTCAATGCTGCTTCAAAATGGTCGTTTAAATATTTAATCCTATAATCATCATGCACTCTACCATTTATCAATTTATCAGGTCCTGCCATTCCATTTTCTGTTATATATAACGGTAGTTTATATTTATTATTAAACTCTACCAATTTATCGTATAATCCCTTTGGATATATTTCCCAACCCATTTCTGTTTTTGGTAAATTACCTTCAA
>NZ_LNGH01000055.1 GCF_011057715.1 Marinitoga sp. 38H-ov | reverse complement strand
TTACACTTGTATTCTTTTCTATTGCTGTTGTTACTACTGATGATGTTTTTATTAATGTTTCTGATGAATCTTTTACTTTATTTACTAGTCCTGCTAATGATTCTATTGTTTTGTTCATTATATTTGCTAATTCTCCTAATTCATTTTTCGATTGCACTTCTACTTTAACATTTAATTCTCCTTTACCTACTTTTTCCATTTCAGATGAAATTATCATTATAGGATTGATTATAGATTTTTTAGAAAAATATAAACCAATAATAAATACAAATAGTGTAATTAAAACAATGCCTGCTAATTCAAAGTATAAGCTTTTTAAAATTGCATTTTTTATTGTACTTTCTGGTATTCCTGTATAAATAGTCCATTCTAATTTAGGTAATTTATGATAAAATGCTAATTTATTTATACCATCATAGTTATATTTAATAACCCCAAAATCAGAAGTTGCGTTTTTAAAGAAATCTTGAGATTTAACATCTAAACCCCATTTTGATGAATCTTCATGAACAAGTGTAATTCCTTCTTTGTTGATTATATATGGAACTTCATCATCATACATTTTATTTTCAAAAAATTTTGAAACGAGATTTTTTATATTAAGATCAATAGCTATTGCTCCTATTAAATTTCCTTCTTTGTTTATCACAGCTTTTGACAATGTTAATAATATATCGCCTGTTTTTACATCAGGATATGGATCTGATATTATAACTTTATTAGGATTATTTATAGCTTTAATATACCAAGGTCTAGATGTAGGATCATATCCTTCCATATTATCATCAGGTTTTATTAAAGTAGTTTTATCCTTTAATCCAATATATATCCATTCAAAATCGCTGTATATATCAATTATATTTTCGAATTCATTTAATACAGCTATTCTTTCATTATTATTATTCTCTAAAACTCCCATTATATTTTCATTTTTAGATAATAAATTAATTAAATCAATAATAGGATTAAAGTATTCGATAATTGTTTCTGCTCTACTATGTGTTGACAATTCTAAGTAATCTTTTGCGTTATTTAATTTTGTATTATACAATTTGTATGAATTGTTTAAGGTTAACAGTAATAATGGTATTAAAGAAGTTATAATTAATATAAAAATAATCTGATTTTTAATACTTTTCACGCAAAGACCTCCTGACTAAATATTTTTACTATATGATGCTATGTATAGATTTCTCATCCATTTAATATCTTCTTCAGATAATGGGTGCCCACCACCCATTAATTCCACATAGTAAGCAATATTAGCGCTTTTTTCAATTATTTCTGCAGCAATTAAAGCTTCTTTTAGATTTCTTCCAATAGATACTATCCCGTGATTAGCAAGTAAAATTCCATATACACCTAACCTAAATTTTTTAACGGCTTCTAATGCCAAATCTAATGTTCCTGGAAGTTTATATTCAGCTACAGGGATTTCTCCACCAATTATTTGTGCTTGATCTTCAATATAACAAGGAACTGTTTTTCTTAAAGCTGAAAAAATTGATGCATATAAACTATGTGTATGAACAATAGCATTAATTTCAGGAAAATTTTTATAAATTTCTATATGTAAAGCTTTTTCAGACGAAGGTTTTAAACCCGAAAGATGTTTTTGAGATTCTAAATCCAACACAGATATATCTTCTTCTTTTAATATATCATATGGTATTCCTGATGGTGTAATAAACACTTTATCATTAACCCTCACACTTAAGTTTCCCCAAGTGCCTTTTATTAAACCCTTTTTTTCTAAATAGTCAATAGCTTTAATTATTTCGCTTCTCAAAATATCACCTACCTATTATTGTATGCTTTAACAGCTTCTGCTAATATATGTGTTGCAAATTTAAGTTTGTCACTTTCTAAAACATATGCAATTCTAATTTCTTGTTTTCCAGCACCTTCAGTTGCATAAAATCCAGATAATGGTGCAACCATAACGGTGGTGTTATCTATACTAAAATCTGTAAGTACCCATTTTACAAATTCTTCACTATCGTCAATTGGCAATTTTACAGATACATAAAATGCACCTTTTGGTTTTTCAAAAACAGCACCTTCTATTTTTGATAATTCTTCATATACAGCTAATCTTCTTTTATCATATTCTTTATACACTTCTTTTATATATGAATCATCCATTTCTAATAATCCAATGGTACCCAATTGAGCTATTGTTGGAGGGCATAATCTTGATTGAGCCATTTTCATTACTTGATTATATAAATCTTTATTTTTTGTTGCAAAGACACCTATTCTAGCTCCGCATGCACTATATCTTTTTGAAACACTATCTACAACAATTGTTCTATCATATTCTCCAAATGCCATTGTGGAAATATGTTTTGTACCATCAAAAGTAAATTCCCTATAAACTTCATCAGAAATGATAAAAAGGTCATGTTTTTTAGCAAAATCAACAATTCTTTTTAATTCTTCTTCAGTGTAAACTGCGCCTGTTGGATTTGATGGATTAGAAAAAATAATTCCTTTTGTTCTACTAGATACAACTTTTTCAAATTCTTCTGTAGGAGGTACAGCATAACCTGTTTCTGGTAAAGCTTTTACAGGAACTAATTTTACATTTATCATTTCTGCGAATCCTTTGTAATTAGCATAAAATGGTTCTATTACAATAACTTCATCGCCTGGATCAGCAATAGCTGCTAAAGAAAAGATAATTGCTTCGCTACCACCATTGGTAACAATAATTTCTTCTGTAGAAAAAGGTATATCATTTTTATTATAATAAGCGGAAAAAGCCTCTCTTAGTTCTATTAATCCTGCAGAATGAGAATAAGCTATTACTTCAGGTTTGTTTTTCTCGATATAATCAAAAAAAGCCTTAGGAGTTTCTAAGTCTGGCTGACCTATATTTAAATGTAAAACCGTCTTTCCAGCTTTTTTAGCTTGTTCAGCATATGGTATTAATTTCCTAATAGGTGATGCTTGCATGTTTGAAGCTCTTTCAGATAAAATCATATAGCTACCTCCTATGAAATATTTTTCTATATAATTTTACCATAAATGTTAAGAATTTTTTCATATTTTTTTGTAATAATAATGTATTGAAATTATTAAAATTTAGGAGTGAAAAAATGGATTTAGAATATATAGAAAAATATGGTAAAATTATTGGTGTAGATGAAGCAGGGAGAGGTCCTTTAGCAGGACCGGTGGTTGTTGGTGCTTTGTTATTAGAAGATAAAAGTCAATTAGATATATTAAATAAAATATCTAATGATTCAAAAAAAATGTCAGAAAAATCTAGAGATGAGGCATTTAAAATAATTACAGAAAATTTCAAGTATTCTATAAAATTATCAACACCTGAAGAAATAGATTTATACAATATTTTTTCTGCTACAACATTAGGTATTGAAAGAGTATTAAAGGAATTTAATATTATTGATAAATATATTATTATTGATGGGAAAAATTTTAAATTAAATATAAAAAATTACGAGTGTATAGTAAAAGGAGATTCTAAATCAAAAATTATAGGAGCAGCATCAATTTTAGCAAAAGTTTATAGAGATAGAATTATGACAGAATTGGGTGAAAAATATACTGAGTATAATTTTCAAAAACATAAAGGATATCCAACTAAGGAACATATTGAAAATATAAAAAAATATGGAATTAAAGAATTTTACAGAATAACATTTAATCCAGTTAAAACTATGCTATTGAAAAATGAAATTAAATTTAATAGAAATGAATTTAATATTATGCGATTAATGAGAATAGGATTATAGGAGGATTATATGAAAGAATTAGAAAATTTTAAAAAATTATTAGAAATTATGGAAATTCTAAGATCGGAAAAAGGTTGTCCTTGGGATAAAGAACAAACACATGAGTCACTAAAACCGTATGCTATCGAGGAAGCATATGAATTAGTACATGCTATAGATAGCAAAAATAATAACTATTTAGTAGAAGAGTTAGGAGATGTGCTATTGCAGGTTATTTTTCATTCACAAATTGCAAAAGAAAATAAAGAATTTACTATTAATGAAGTAATAGAAAGATTAAATGAAAAATTAGTTCGTAGACATCCACATGTTTTTAAAGAAGAAGGTGAATATTCATATGAACAATGGGAGAAATTAAAAGCAAAAGAAAAAGGAAATAAAAAATATTCTAAAATTGGTGAATATAATCCTGGTATGCCTCCTTTAATGAATTTAAGACGTTTAATAGAAAATTCTTTTGCTGTTAATTATGATCCGTATAAAGATTATGATGTAATAGATTTAATGATAGAAGATTTAAATAATATAAAAGATAATAATGATGAAAAATATCATATTGTTTTTTTAACGCATTTGATATATTATTATGTTAAAAATAATATAAACATAGAAACATTAATATCAAAAGCTGCTCGAAAATATTTAGAAAATTATATAGGGGAGGATAAATAATGAAAAAAAACATATTTTTTATTATTATTATGTTGTTAATCATTTCATCATTTGGTGCAATATCATATAAGGATTTAGATGAAAAAACAATTGTAATAATTAATGATGAAATTGTTAATTATGATTATTTCCAATCACAAGCTAAATCTTTAGAAATATTAAGAGGAATAAATAATATTAATAACACATTTTATAAAATTTTAGTTGGGACAAATGAAGGAAATAGTGTAGTTAAAAAATATGAAAAATATATATTAGATAGATTATCTGGTGAAATTTTATTTATTCAATATGTTGAAAGTAAAGGAATAAATTTAAGTAAAAATGATTTATTTAGTACTATAAAAAATCAAACTAATGAAATTTTAAACTCTTCAAGTTTAAATGATAATGATATAATGCTTTATTTCCTTTCTAAAGGGTTTGAAAATAAAGATCAATATATTTACAATATATATCATGAGAGATTATATAAAAATTCAGTTTCATCGATATATCAATATTTGTTAAATAATGTAGAAGTTACAAACGAAGAAATCAAAAATGAATATGAACAGAATAAAGAAAAATATTTTACTCAACAATCTGCTGAATTAAAAATGGTTTTTTTTAAATCTTCTGATGAAGCATCGTTAACCTATAAAAAAATTATAGATGGTTATTACACTTTTGATGAAGTTTATAATACTTCTAACGAATCCACATCATTAACAATAAGCGTTGAAGATGAATCGAATGAATTTATTAAAACAATAAAAAATTCTGTACCTGGAGCAATATTAGATCCAGTAAAATATAATGATAATTATTTTGCATTAATAAAAATTAATAAGAAAATACCGAGAAAACAAATGACTTTAGAAGACGCTACAAATTTAATTATTGAAAATATCAAAGATGAAAAAGCTAAGCAATTATTTGATAAATTAATAACTTCAGAATTTCAACAATTTAAAAGTAATTCTGAAATTATTATAAATTCAAAATATTTTAAAGGAGATGAGATAAATGGTAACTAAAGATCAAGTTATGGACGCTTTAAGAAACGTATATGATATGGAAATAGGTTTTGATGTTGTATCTTTAGGTCTTATATATGATATTAACATAGATGAAGAAGATAATGTTCACGTATTAATGACTTTAACAACACCTATGTGCCCATTAGCAGGATTTATTACAGAAGATGCAAAAAATAAAGTTGGATCTATAGAAGGAGTAAAAAGTGTTAATGTTGAATTAACTTTTGATCCTCCTTGGGACCCTTCAAAAGCTTCTGATGAGGTAAGAACAATTTTAGGAATATGACATTAAAAGAATTTATAAAAAAATATATAAATATATTGAATAAAAAGGGGATTGGTAATCCCCTTTATTTTGTTGCAAAATTAATTTCAGAAATAACTGCTATTCCTATATCAAAAATACTAATAGATGATAATTTTATTATAGACAATAAATTAGATAAAAAATTAAGGAAAATAATAATAGACGATTATCCTTTAGAATATATAACTAATAAGGTTACTTTTTATGATTACGAATTTTATGTTGATAATAATGTATTAATTCCTAGAGTAGAAACTGAAGATTTAATAAATATTGCGAAAGAAATAATACAAAAATATAATTATAAGTATATAATGGATATAGGTACTGGAAGTGGGGTTATTGCAATAATTCTAAAAAAAATATTTCCAAATATTATTGTGTATAGTACAGATATTTCTAAAGATGCTTTGAAAGTAGCAGTAAAAAATGCTAAAATTCACAATGTGGAAATAAACTTTATTCATAGTAATATATTTGAAAATGTACCAGAAAATATTATTGAAAAAATACAATTTATTGTTTCTAATCCTCCATATGTTGAAAGCGAATATTATTATAATAACCCGTCATTAAAACACGAACCTAAAATAGCTCTTGAAGCAGGAAGTGATGGACAAGATTTTTTTAGAGAATTAGTAAAATACAAAAAAATACTAAAAAAACATATGTTATTTGAAACTACTGAATTTAATATTGATAAAACAGCTAAAATTTTATCTGAATATGGAAAAATTAAAATTTATAATGATTCTTTTGGAGTTAAAAGATTTGTTGAAAAGGAGGGAGAATTATGAGTATTAAAGGAACAAAAACCGAAAAAAACTTATTAATTGCCTTTGCTGGAGAATCACAAGCAAGAAATAGATATGATTTTTTTGCAGGGGTAGCCAAAAAAGAAGGGTATATAAAAATTCAAAAGGCTTTTTTAGAATTAGCAGAAAACGAAAGATCCCATGCAAAAAATTTTTTTAAGCATCTTGAAGGCGGAGAATTAGAAATTACTGCATCATTTCCAGCTGGTAAAATTGGAACAACCATAGAAAACTTAAAAGCTGCGATAGAAGGGGAAACATTTGAATATGAGAAGTTATACCAAGAATTTGCTGATATTGCAGAAGAAGAAGGTTTTAAAGAAATAGCATTTCTTTTTAGATCTATAGCTATTGCTGAAAAACATCATTCTGATATTTTAAAAGCATTACTAGAAGAATTAGAAAATGATACTATATTTAAAAGCAAGGAAAAAGTTTTATGGAAATGCGAGAAATGTGGCTATATAGTTGAAGGATATTATCCTCCTGAAAAATGTCCTGCATGTAATCATCCAAAAAGTTATTTTGTAAAAATATAAAAATAAATTAGGTGCGGTTATCGCACCTAATTTATTAAATCATAATATTATAATTGTTCTAATACACTTGCACATCTTGGACAAGCATCTGGATATTTTTCATTATTACCAACTTCCGGATGAATCTTCCAACATCGTTCACATTTTTCTCCTTCGGCTTTAACAACTTTAACTTTTGCATATTCTCCATTATAACCATCTTCAACAGTACCTAATTCAAATTGAGAAGTGATAAATAAATCTGCAATGAAATATGGGTCATATGAGTTTAAAATTTCTTTTAATTCTTCTGATTTGGGTTCTACAATAATTTTAGCATCTAATGGATGACCTATAAATTTTTCTCTTCGTTTTTCTTCTAATGCTTTTGTAACATCTTCTCTTAATTGGAAAATTTTATTCCATTTTTCTTCTAAATCATTATCAAAATATTTTTCATTTACTTTAGGCCATTCTTCTAATTGTACAGTTTCATATTTTTTTGTTGGTAAATAAGAATATATTTCTTCTGTTGTAAAAGCTAATAGCGGAACCATTAATTTTGTCAATGTAACTAATGTTTCATACATTACTGTTTGTGCAGATCTTCTTAGTCTTGACTTTGGCAATTCGGTATAAACTCTATCTTTTATAATATCTAAATATATTGAACTCATTTCAACTGTACAGAAATTGTTTATTAAATGATGAACCCTGAAAAATTCATAATTTTCATATGCTTCTGTAACTTTTTGTATTAATTGATGGACTTTCATTAATGCCCATTTATCTAATTCTTCCATTTCTTCATATGGAACTGAATCTGTTTCAGGATTAAAGTCAGATGTATTACCTAATAAGAATCTAATTGTATTTCTATATTTTCTATATACCTCTGTTTGTTGTTTTAATATATCAAATGATACTCTAATATCACCTCTATAATCACTTGAAGCTACCCATAATCTTAATATATCAGCACCGTATTGGTCAATAACATCAAATGGGCTAATTACATTTCCTAGTGATTTGGACATTTTCTTTCCATCTTTATCCTTAATAAATCCATGGGTTAATACTGTTTCATATGGAGCTATTCCATTTTTAGCTACAGATAAGAATAAAGAGCTTTGGAACCATCCTCTATGTTGATCAGTTCCTTCTAAATATAAATCAACTGGATATTTATTTAAATCTTTTCTAACATTAACTACAGCATCCCAAGATGAACCAGAATCAATCCAAACATCTAATATATCTTCTTCTTTTTTGAAATGAGTTCCGCCGCATTTAGGACATTTATATCCTTCTGGTAAGAAATCTTCAACAGGTCTTTCATACCATGCATTTGTTCCTTCTTTTTCGACAATGTTTATAACATTTTCTAATACTTTTGGATCTAAATAAGTTTCTCCACAATCTTCACAATATAATGCTGGAATAGGAATTCCCCAGGCTCTTTGTCTAGAAATACACCAATCAGGCCTATCTTGAACCATTGCAGTAATTCTATTTTCTCCCCAATCAGGAACCCAATTTACTTTTTTTATCTCTTCTAAAGCTTTCTCTCTCAAATTATTTTTGTCTACAGAAATAAACCATTGTTCTGTTGCTCTGAAAATAACAGGATTTTTACATCTCCAGCAATGAGGATAAGAATGTCTTATATCTGATTGAGCAATTAAATGCCCTGATTCTTTTAAATCATTTATTATAATTTTATTACCTTTCCAAATATGCAATCCCTTATATTTTCCAGCTTCATCTGTAAATATACCTTCATGATTTACAGGAGATAATATAGGTAGATTATATTTTAATCCTGTTTGATAATCTTCAGCACCATGTCCAGGTGCTGTATGAACACAACCTGTACCGTCTTCAAGTGTTACATAATCTGCTAATACTAATATTGATTCTCTATCCATGAAAGGATGTTTTGTCTTTTTGTATTCTAAGTCTTTACCTTTAAATTCTTCAACTATTTCATATTCTTTAATTTCTGCTGCTTTTAACAAATTATCTAATAATCCTTTTGCTAAAATCCAGTTTTCTTCTCCAACCTTTACCTTTACATAGTCAAAATCTGGATGAACTGCTATAGCAACATTAGCAGGTAAAGTCCATGGTGTAGTTGTCCAAATAACTACAAATGTATTTGGATCATCAGTCATTTCAAATTTTACATATATTGAATGTGATGTATGATCATGATATTCTATTTCAGCTTCAGCTAAAGCAGTTTCACAACTTGGGCACCAATATATAGGTTTCTTATTTCTAAATACATTTCCATCTTCAACCATTTTCTTTAATATTTCAAGAACTTTAGCTTCATATTCAGGTTTTAAAGTAACATATGGATTTTCCCAGTCACCTCTAACGCCTAATCTTTTAAATTCTTCTTTTTGAATATTTACATAATTTAATGCATATTCTTCACATAATTTTCTTATTTCTAATTTTGACATTTGTTTTGCTTTTTCGCCTAAATCTGTAGTAACTTTGTGTTCAATAGGAAGACCATGTGTATCCCAACCAGGAACATATGGTGCATTATATCCTTGCATTGTTTTATATTTTATTACTATATCTTTTAATACTTTATTCAAGGCATGACCTAAATGAATATGACCATTTGCATATGGAGGTCCATCGTGCAATATATATGTTGGGGCCTTTTCTCTCTCTTTTCTTACATAATGTTCTAAATTTAAAATTTCCCATTTCTTTAAAGTTTCAGGTTCTTTTGTTTTTAAATTTGCCTTCATTTTAAAAGGCGTATTTGGCAAATTTAACGTATCTTTATAATCCAATGTAAAGCACCTCCAAGTAGTTATAATTGCAATAATCTATTTATTGTATCTTTAAATTCTGTTAAATCCAATGATTTTACTACATAAGCATCTGCTGCCCATGATGCCATATCACTTTTATAATGACTATATGCGGTCATTAAAATAATTTTTTTATTAGGATATTTTTTTCTTATCTCTGCAGCTAATTCCAATCCGTTCATTTCAGGCATTTCAATATCTAAAGAAATAATATCAAAATTCTGATCATTTGATAATATTTCCAAAGCTTTCTTGGCACAATTTGCTTCAATAACTTCATAACCAATATCCTCTAATTCTTCTTTTAAAAGAAGTCTAATATTATCCTCATCATCAACAATTAATATCCTTGCCATAATAACCCCTCCCAAAGTTAATTTAATGGTAATTCAAATCTAAAGATGGTTGATTGTTCATCAGATTTTACTAAATAAAGTTTACCTTTATGTTCTTCTTCTATTATTTTTTTACAAATAGGTAGTCCTAAGCCGGTACCTTGTATTTTTGTAGTGAAAAAAGGTGAAAAAATTCTGTTTTGTTTTTCTTCTGGAATAGGCTCTCCATTATTTTCAATTTGAAAATAAACATATCCATTTTCAGTTCCGGTATATATATATATATAATTATCCTCATTAACAGCTTCAATAGCATTTTTTATTAAATTAATCAATACTTGCTTTACCCTACTTCTATCACATTTTACATCTATTTTATCAAACATTTTTTCGAATTTCAACTCTATTCTCTTTTGGTATAGAAAATCTTGAAACATTAATATTATTTCATCTATTAGCGAGTTAATATCTACAAATTCAAAGACTGGGATTCTACTTCCTCTACTAAATTCCAGTATTTCTGAAACAATACTTTCCAATCTAGTTAATTCATCTTTTATTATAGAAGAATATTGTTTTATTTTTTCTGGATCATCTAATTTTTTCATCATTCTATTGACAAATCCACCAATAATAGTTAAAGGGTTTTTGATTTCATGAGCAACTCTTGCTGTCATTTCACCAATAGCTGCTAATTTTTCTCTTTTGGCTATTTCTCTTTCCATTTCATAGGTTTCAGTAACATCATCAAAGGTAACTATAACTCCTTCGATTACATCTAAATCTCTATTCCATAAAGGTGAAAGTTGTATATCGAATACCTTTTCATTGTTATCATTTCTAATGATATATTTTGGCATTTTCATTTCTTCTCGTGTAAAGAAAATACTTTCTATAGAGTTTATAACATCTATACCAAGTTTATCTCTTAAAATTTCTGAACTTTCACCAACTACTTGTTCTCTGCTTTTCTCAAAAAATAATTCTGCTTTTTTATTCCATTCGATTATTTTACCTTTTCTATCTATAACAATTATAGCATGTGATAAATTTTGCAAAATATTTTCATTAAATCTTCTATAAAATTCTATTAAATTTTTTTGTTCCTCTAAATATTTAGTTTTTTCTTTTAATTCTTCGTAATTTTCAATTGTTTCAATAGAAAGTCCTATACTATCTTGAAACAATCTTAATATTTCAATATCGACAGGAGTAATTTCCTTTTTATTGAATTTATTATCAGCTATAACTATACCTTTTGTTTCCCATTTTCCAGTTATTGGAATTATTACAAATTCATCGTATTTAATAATGTCATATAAGTATTGAAGCTCATCATTTTTAAATTTAATCATTTGAGGTACAACGTGTACAATATGTTTTTTTGTAACTGCTCTTTCTAAAATTGGTTGTCCTTTATATACTATAATTTTATTTTTTACATTTTGTGTTAATTTATTATCCGTTGGTAGTTGTATAGCTTCTTCTCTTAAATATTGAACAATGTCCCCATATTTTAATGCTCTTTTATTTGCTTCTTTCCAAATAGTATCAACATCTTCATCGTCAGAAGGTCCAATCCATATTTTAGGAATTAAAACTCCTTTTATTCTATCTCTTTCTAAATATAATGCTCTATTAAACTTTAAACCTCTTACACTAGTTAATCCCATTAACATAATTTTTATAGCATTTATTTTATCAAAAGTAGACCTAACAGCTTGACTAATTTTATGTAATGAATTTAGTTTGTCTAAGTGTTCTCTTTGTGTGTTTATAAGATTTTCATGATTTTTCTTTAATGATATTAATTTTTCTATCTCATCTTTTAGTTTGTCGTATAAATAAATTCTACTAAGAGCTAAGCTAAGTCTTCTTGTTATATTCCTTAAAGAAGCTAAATCAAAATTGTCAAAATGTTTATATGGCCTAAACCCATAACCCTCTTCTCTATTATAAACGCCTATTACGCCATAATCTATATTATCTATAATAATCGGTGCATATATAGCAGATAAAAGATCAGTTTTTATTGGAACAAAAAATTTCTCAAATCTTTTTTTACCAACAACTAAAAATGGTTTTTTTCGTAATTTAGATAAACCTTCTAAAGTATTTCTTTCTTCTAAAATTTCTTCTATATTATCAAATCCGATTTTTTCTTTTAAAATCAATTTATTTCCTTCATTTTTCCAAAAAACGACACATTGTGCATGCAACATATTTTTGATTTTTTCAATTATCTTAGTCATCAATAAATTTTCATCTAAAATATTTTCAAATAGCTCTGTAATTTCATCTATGTATTCAAGTCTATCTCTAGTTTCTTCCAGTACTAAAAATTCCATAGTAAGTTTTAGTAATATTCCATAACTTTCAGTTTCTTCTAAAAAATAATTTAATTCATTTTCATTAAAGTTATCCGAAACACCAAAAGCACCAATTAATGAATTATTAGAAATAATAGGAATTAAAAATAATTTATTTAAGTTTAAGCAATTTAATTCTTCTAAATTCTCTAATGTAATTTCACTAACTTTGTTGTTTATAAGATTTTCATATAATTTTTTATTATCAGAAAAATATATTTTTAATTTATTTATAGCATTGCATTCAACAGATGCCCCCAAAAGTTTTAATAATTCTCTTGTAGGCTCATGTATGAATATGTATATATTTCTATTGAATTTTTTGGATAAATTTTTTGCGGTATCATTTAAAACTACTTTTAATAAATTTGAAGGATTTTCTATTGAGAATTTTTTTAATAATTCGTTAAGCATATTATCACTCCAATATATTTTTTATATAATAATTATACTATAAAAAAATACAAATTTTAACAATAATACCTTTAAATTAAAATTATTTTGATATAATTAATTGCAAAAGACTTTAATAAGGAAGGGATAAACATGAAAAAAGAATTATTTAAAGATATATTTCTAATAACTTTAGGGACTTTTATTAATGCAATAGGTTGGACTTTATTTTTAATTCCATGGAAAATAGTAGGTGGAGGATTAAGTGGTGTAGGTACAATGATTTATTATGTAACAGGTATTCCGGTTGGTATAAGTTATTTAATTATGAATGTAATATTATTATATATTGCTATGAAAATAATTGGAAAATCTTTTGGGTTTAAAACTATATTTGGTATAGCGAGTTCATCGTTTTTTATAACCTATTTGCAAAATTTTTTTAATTCTCCTATATTATATGATCAATTTTTGTCATCTGTAATTGGAGGTATATTATTGGGTACAGGTATAGGAATTGTTTTTCTTGCTGGAGGAAGTACTGGTGGAACAGAAATAATAGTAATGATTATAAATAAGTTTAGAAATGTTAGTCCTGGAAGAACCATGTTTTTATTTGATATAATAATAATAGGTAGTTCATATTTTATTTTTAGATCTTTTGAGACTATAATATATGGTTATGTTACAATGGCAATATCAAGTTATGCTGTTGATTTAGTTTTAGAAGGTGGGAAATCATCTGTACAATTATTTATATTTTCAGATAAATACGGAAATATTGCAGATGAAATCACTAAAACATTAGGTAGAGGAGTAACATTAATTCAAGGAACAGGTTGGTATACAAAAGAAAACAGAAATATTATATTGACTATCGTAAGAAGAAGAGAATTACCTATTGTTTTGAAAATAATAAAAAAACATGATAAAAATGCTTTTATTTCAATGGGATCAGTTGCTGGAGTATTTGGTGAAGGTTTTGATAAATTAAAAATTTAAGGAGGTATTTTATGTACGATTTTGTGGTTATTAAATATAGTGAAATAGGAACTAAGGGAAAAAATAGAAGAATATTTGAAAATAAATTAATGAATAATATAGTGTTACAATTAGACCATAATGTTAGTGCAAAAAAAATATATGGAAGAATAATAATTACTCCTAAAGAAAATAAAAAAATAGACAGTACTATGTTAAATAATTTAAAAAGGGTATTTGGTATAAAATCTATATCTCCGGCTTTAAAAGTGGAAAAAAATTATGAAGACATAAAAAATAAAATATTTTTCTTATTAAAAGAAAAAAATATTGCAACAGGTACTTTTAAAATTGATGCTAGAAGAACAGATAAAACATTTCCAATTAGAAGTTTTGATTTAAATAAAAATCTTGGCGAAGATGTTCTTAATGAATTTCCGAATTTAAAAGTAGATGTGCATAATCCTGATTATTTAATTAAAGTTGAAATAAGACAGGAACTTTCTTTTGTATACTTTGAAAATATAGAATGTTATGCGGGATATCCCGTCGGTGCTGGTGGTAAGGCTAGTATTATGCTTTCTGGAGGTATAGATAGCCCTGTAGCAGCATGGCTTATGATGAAAAGAGGAATGAAAATGAATGCCATATCTTTTTATAGCCCTCCAAGTAATAATGAGAAAACAATTATGAAATTAATTGAGTTAAGTAAAAAGTTAAGTGAATATTATCCATTTAAATTTTACCATTATATTGTTCCTTTTACTAATGTTCAAATGGCTATAAAAAAATTAAATGTAGAAAGCTATTCGTTAATTTTACAGAGAAGATCCATGTTAAGAATAGCTTCTAAAATTGCGAAGCATTCAAATAGTTCAGCGTTAATTACGGGAGAAAATCTAGGCCAAGTTGCATCACAAACATTAGAAAATATGATAACAATATCAGATGCAACAGATATGTTAATATTAAGACCTTTAGTTGGATATGAAAAGTTAGAAATAGTAAAAAGGTCACAGGAAATTGGTACATATGATATATCAATATGGCCATATAAAGATAGTTGTGTTGCATTTTTACCTAAAACACCAGCTACTAAATCATTCCCTGATAAAATGAGAAAATATGAAGAAAAAATAGAAAATTTATCAAATTTGGAGTATGAAGCTATAAAAAATAGTTTGGTATATATAATAAAAAATGGTGAAGTTATTGAAAATTACTCTTTTTTAGAAAAAGAGGTGTTGAATCTTGATTAATTTAATAAAACGATTTTTATTAACTATATGGTTTTATATTGGTTTTTTTGGATATGTAGTTATATATGGTTCTATTGTTTTATTAATTTCAAAAATTATAAGCAAAATATCAGGTGAAAAAAAGGCGGATTCTTATTTGAGAAAAGTTGTATATAAATTTGGGAAAAATGCGTTTAAATTATTAGGGATAAAAGTAAATGTTGAAAGTGAAATAGATATAAATGAAATTGAAAATGAACAATATATGATTGTTGCAAATCATCAAAGTTTATTAGATATTCCGTTAATAATAGGTTATATATATCCTACAGGATTTATAGCAAAAAAGGAATTAGAAAAAGCCCCTATAATTGCAAGTTTTATAAAAGCGTTAGGTTCTGTATTTATTGATAGAAAAAATCCTTCCAAAGCGGCGGCTGCTCTTCGTGATATAAAAAGAAAATTAGAAGAAGGAAGAAAATTGACTATTTTTCCAGAAGGTACTAGAACTTTAGATGGAAAAGTAAAGCCATTTAAAAAAGGATCTTTAATGATTCCGTATAGATATAATATAAAAATACTTCCTGTTGCAATTGATGGAACATATTACATAATAAAAAAAGGAGAACATTTGCTTAATCCACATAATGTTAATATAAAAATTTTTAAACCTTTAGTTCCTAAGGATTTTGAAAGTGAAGAGGACTTAAGAAATCACATTTTTAATTTATTATCTTCTGAAGTAAATTAAGGAAGTGATATTATGTTTAAAAAGGTTGATATTATTACAATGGGATTAGATAAAATTTCTAATTCTCCAGTAGTTTTTTTGAGAATAGAAAATACACATTTAGGTATTCCAATATGGATAGGAGCTTGTGAAGCTACCTTTTTAGCGTTAGCAATAAATGAGCAAAAGACTCCACGTCCTTTAACTCATGATTTGATAATTTCTATATTAGAAAATGAAGGATATGATATAAATAGAGTAGAAATACATAACATGGAAGATAATATATATTATTCAAATATTATTTTAGAAAAAGATGGAATAGAAATAAATCTTGATTCAAGACCATCGGATGCACTTGTACTAGCAGTGAAAAAAAGAATACCTATTTATATTAAAGATAAATTGATTATTGATAATGGAATTGATTTGTCTTTTATTCCTATTGAAAATGAGGAAGAAAATACCGAAGAAGATAAAAGAAATGAATTTAAAAAGTTTTTAGAAAATTTTGATATAGATACAATAAAAAAGCATTTTTTTGATGAGGGGAAAAAATATGATGAAGATAAATGAATTTAAAAAAGTTTTTGACAATGCATCTAAAGAATTATTTAATTCTTTAGAATTAATAAACATTTTAAATGAGACAATTAGATATTCATATTTTTCAGGAGGAAAAAGATTACGTCCCTGGATAATTTATAATATCGGACGATATTATAATGTAGAAGAAGAAAAATTATTTAAAATAGGTTTTGCAATAGAGATTTTACATACAGCATCTTTAATACATGATGATTTGCCAGCAATAGATAATAGCGATTATAGGCGAGGAAATAGGACAAGTCATAAAGAATTTGGAGAATGGAGAGCAATTTTAACAGGTGATTTGGGTTTTATTTTACCATATAAAATTTTTTATGATAATAAATTATCAAAACTATATGGATTCTTTTCTGAAACTGTAATTAAATTAATTGAAGGAGAAACTTTAGATGTTGCTTTTGAAAAAAAATTAATTGTTCCATCAGATAAACAAATATTGGATATGTATGAAAAGAAAACATCTGCTTTATTTGAGTTTTCTTTTGCTTTTGCCTCGTTATTAAAGGATAATCAAAATGATTTTGAAATTCTTAAAAATACTGGTAAAAGTTTTGGTCTAGCATTTCAAATTTATGATGATTTAAAAGATTTACACGGTACATTTGATGAAGTTGGAAAGGATTTAAGTAATGATGAAAATAAATACACTTTATTAAAAATAATGAATCAAGATAAAGCAAAAAAATATGCAGATTCATTATTTGATGAATCGATTTTATCACTTTCAAAACTGAAAATGAATTTTTTAGTTGATGAATTAATTAATATTAAATCATTAATTGAAAGGAAGTAGATATGGCAAAAAAAGGAAAAAATATATCAGAAGAGAGTAATAAAAATGAAAAAAAATCTAAATTTAATATAAGCGGTATTTTAGGTATTTTTAAGAAAATACCTTTAAAAAATTTTTCTATAAAAAAAATTATAGAATTTTTGAAAGATTTTAAAAACTTTAATAGAAAGAAGAAAATAATATTTATTTCATCAGTATTAGCAATAATATTATTAATAATACTTTTAATAATTATAGTTCCGACATTTTCTACAAAAAAATTAAATGTTGAAAGTCAAGCAGAAAGCGCATCTATTTCAAATTTATTTATATATGTACCTCCAGATGCATTTCAATATAAAAAGACTTTTACTATTAAATCATTAAAAGAAAACTCAGCTGAATATCAAAATTTAAAAACTTTGGGAAATTTATATGGTCCCATATATGAAATAATTCCTGATGATAAAAAAGATGAGTCTTCCTTGAAACCTATTAAAATAAAATATAAATTACCAATGGAATTATATTATGGTGATTCTTTTAATAATTTTTCAATAGTTTATGCTTCTGATGATAACCCACCAGTAGTAAAAAAATTGGCTGGATGTGAAATATATAAAGATGAATCTTTGGGAACATATGTAGTACAAGCAAATACTTTTCATTTTTCGAAATTCGGACTATATGTAGATCCTAACCCAAAAGAAGTAGATTTTGGTTTAAAAACATTAATTGAAAAACCATCATCATTAGAACCGGATATTATATTAGTTCCAGGAATCGATAATAATTTTTTAGGATTTATACCAAATACTCAGACAATAAACAATATATATGGCGAAAATATTTGGAGTTTATATTTTCCTAATAGGACAATATGGAATTATAAATATCCTTTATTAGAAACTAAACCAAAAAAGTATATGGATGCCTTTTTTGGTTATTATATAAGAACAGGTTCAAATAGTTACTTGGAGTTTGAAGCAGAGAGATTTGCTTTGGAATTAAAAGCTAAAAAAAATAAGCAGTTTGATATAATAACTCAAGGTATAGGAGGTTTAATTGTAAGATATGCTTTAGAAAAACATCCAGAAATAACTAATGTTAGAACGATAACGATGTTTTCTCCTCCAAACAATGGAATTAATATAGTTAATCCGATTTATTATAATGTTATATATAAAAAGAGTCCCGAAATAATAGAATTAACATATGGTTTGAATAAAGAAGAATACAATTCCTTGTATTTAAACATAACTTCTAAATTAGAGTTAATTTCATCTTATTATAAAGAACTTTTACCTGATTCGGAATTTATAAAAAAATTAAAAAATTCAAATATAAGAAAAGATATTGAATATAATATTATTACAGGAACAATTCCAGATATAAATATTCATATTTCTAATACTAAATTATCAACTTTCTATCCGGAATTTATAAAAGGATATGGGGATGGTTTGGTTACTATAGATAGTGCAAGAATAAATGGTGCGAATTTTTATACATATGATATGCCATATAATAAGCTTTATTCTGATAATGATGTCTTATCTTTTGTACAAAGTATATTATCTAAAAACATTGAAAAGGTTGATATACCTAAAATTGAAGATGATAAATTTCCTGAAACAACAATTGAAGTAGTTGAAAAGATTAAATCTGAGGAGAAATCTAAAGAAAATCGTACCATTATTTTTCAAAAAAATAGTAAATATACACAAAAAGAATTATTAGAATTTAAAGAAGAATTATTATATTTAGAAAATATAAATTATGGTAAAATTGTAAATTTAAATAATAATATTATTATTCTTACAAATAAAGGTGCATATGATTTGGATGGAAACAATATTTTTAATAAGAATATATTAGGAAGTATTAAATATAAAGATAGATTATATATTGCATCAGATGATGGTGTTTATGCTATAGATGAAAGCGCCTTTAATTTCATTAAAATTAAAAATAAAGATTTTGAATTACACAATAATGTATATTATTTACCAGAAATAAGAAGATACATATATGTTGATTATGTCGATGGATTGGCTAATATATATGAAAATGAAACTATGATATCAGAAGGTAGTCAATTTATTTCAATGAAGGTTATAAATAATGAATTTTATATTATTTTAGGAAATAAAATATTAAAAAGAAAAGGAAATAATTGGATTACAATAGTTAATAAGGCAGGTATAGAAGCTTTATTAAAGGAAGAAATAGGGAATTTTGTAGATTATTATTCTCGTGCATATTTAATATATTTGTTGACATCGGATTATAAATTAATTATATATGATACGAAAAATGAAAAGGTTCAAATATTGGGTAATAGTGATGTTGGTAAATTGAAGTTGTTAGAAAATAATAATTTATTATGGATATTTGATAAAAATTATATTACTTATATAGATTTGAATAATAAGGTTTTTGGAGGGGATTATCAATCTATATTAGATTTTGATATTATTGATGTTGAAAATTATAATAATTCATTTTTAATATTTATTAGAAAAAATGGGGGATTTGAATTATGGGATACTATTATAAAAAAGTAATGATGATAATATTTCTAATATTTTCTATTATTTCTTTATCTCAAACTGCATTGGATAAAGCAGAAATCTATTATTTTAATGGGAAAAGCGCTTTTCAGACAGGAGAATATGAAAACGCTGAAAAATTTTTTGAAGAAGCTTTGAAATTAACAGCCCAAATTGAAATAAAATATCCTGATATTAGATATATGTTAGGTTGGACAAAATTTTATTTAAAAAAATATAATGAAGCAGAAAATTATTTAAAATATTATACGGATGATCCCAAGGTTTCTTTAGCTTTAAAAAGTATTAAAGAAGGTAATATTCAAGAAGAATTGAGTTTTAAATCTTTAAAGATTCAATCAAATGCTACTTCAACAACAAATGAAGCAACAACAGATGTTAAAATAGGATTATTTTATTATATTATAACAACAGCTGTTATATTTATGATTATAGGAATTACCAGTTTTCTAATATATTTCTTTATTTTCAGAAGATACTCATTTAAATCTGAATTAGATAATAAAATTGAAAATAGAGAAATTGTTGAAAATGATGAAGAGATTGAAGAAGAGACTATACCATTAGAAGAAGTATTAGAAGTGAAAATTGATGAATTAGAAGAATTATGGGATGAATATGAAAAAATGAAAAATAAACTCGATGTTAATGATGAAGATGTTGGAAATATTGAACAAAATTTAGAAGAAATAGATGTTGATAGTTTATTAGAAGAAGAAATAGAAGTTAATGATAATGTCAATCTTGATATAGAAGATCTTGAAGATACAATTGAAAATGAAGAAAAAACAGAAAATGATGAGGAAAAAACTGAAGAAGTTTTAAATGAAACAAAAGAAGAAATTTCAGAAGAAGAGATTTTAAATGAAGCAGAAAAAACTATAGAAGATATAATAAAAGATGAAAAAGTAAAAAGTTTAGATGAAATAGAAACCGTAAAACCAAATATTGATATTGTTTCAAAATATCAAAAAATATTAAATGAACCTGAGGGAAAGGTTGTAGTATCTAATATAAAAGGTTTAAATAGTTTAGAAGAAATAGACGAAGATATTAAAAGAAAAGGTGGCCAATATTCGAAAGGGGACTTACATAGCATTTTCAAAGAAATATTTGCAGAAAAAAATAGAGATGAAATAAATATAGAATAAATTAATTGGAGCGGGCGACGGGACTCGAACCCGCGACCCTCAGCTTGGGAAGCTGATGCTCTACCAACTGAGCTACACCCGCTTGCCGAAATTTATTATATCATTATTTAAAAAAATTTTCAAGGGGGTTTTGTATGAAAAACGATAAGTTATATAAAAAAGTATTATTAATTTCAGCTATTGTATATATTCTTTTAGGCTTATTATTTTTGCCTAAAGTTTTTTCTGGTGAAGTAATTGTAAATCCAATTATATTGAAAATAGGATCTTTGCAAATAAGATGGTATGGGTTACTTATAGCTTCAGGAGTATTTTTGAGTTTTTATTTAGCGACTGATACTGCAAAAAAATGGAATTTTAATGAAAATGAGTTATCAAATGCTGTAATTTTAGGTGTAGTTTTTTCAATTATAGGTGCAAGATTATACTATGTTATATTTAATTGGGATATATATTCTAAAATGCCATCAGAAATTTTCAAAACATGGCATGGGGGAATGGCAATTCATGGAGGTATAATAGGTGCATTGTTATCAGTATATATATATACAAAATTAAAGAAAAATATTTCTTTTACATTTTTACAAGGATTAGATTTAATGGCACATGTATTACCTTTAGGACAATCAATCGGTAGATGGGGTAATTTTTTTAATTATGAGGCTTATGGAAGTCCAACAAATTTACCTTGGAAAATGTATGTGCCAAAAGAATTTAGAATGCCGGGCTATGAAAGTTATGAATATTTTCATCCAACGTTTTTATATGAATCTATATGGGATTTAGTGATATTTTTATTTTTATTTTATTATGCAAGAAATAATAAAAAGTTTGATGGCGAAATTATATCATTATATTTAATATTATATTCTTTAGGGAGAGGATGGATAGAATTATTAAGGACAGATTCTCTAATGTTTTTAGGTATGAAAGTTGCGGTATTAATAAGTATATTTTTTGTAGTTTTTGGTATAATATTATATGTATCAATTAAAAGAAAAATGGAGGTGTAATTTATGAATAAGGCATATATTGGTAAGGCTATGGATATAGAACCTATAACATACGATGATGGTGTAAATGTAAAGGGAGCTCATAAAAGGGTTCTAATTGGAAATAAATTAGGAGCTCCAAATTTTGTGATGAGATTATTTACATTAGAAAAAGGTGGATTTACTCCAAAACACACACATAATTGGGAACATGAAGTTTATGTTTTAAAAGGGAAATTAGAAGTATTTAATGGAGAAGAAACTGTTATAGCAGAAGAAGGTTCTTTTGTATTTGTTCCGCCAAATGTTTTACATCAATTTAAAAATATTAATGATGGTGAAAGTCAATTTATTTGTGTCATCCCAACATCAGGAGGAGAATAATGGGCTTTATAGATACACATTGTCATTTAAATTTAATTGAGAATAAATATGAAATAATAGATTCATTTGATGAAAATGATATTGAATATGTAGTAGAAGTTGGAATAAATGTAGAAAATTCATTCAAGAACATCGAATTATCAAATAAATATGAAAAGATTTATTGTTCTGTAGGGATTCATCCAACTGACTCTAAAGGGCTCACAAGTAAGGATTTTGATACAATTAATGTTTTAGCAAAAAATGAAAAAGTTATAGCTATTGGAGAAATAGGATTAGATTATTATTGGAAAAATGTATCAAAAGAAGATCAATATAAATCTTTTATTAATCAATTAAATATAGCCAAAGAAAATAAATTGCCTGTAATATTACATGTTAGAGAAGCTTATGAAGATGTTTTTAATATACTCATAAATGAAGGTATTCCAGATAATTTAGGTGTTGTTCATTGTTTTTCTTCTAACTGGTCTATGGCAAAAAAATTTTTAGATCTAGGGTTTTATATAGGGATAGATGGTCCAATAACTTTTAAAAATAATAATACATTAGTCGAAGTTGTAAGAAATACTCCTATTGAGTATATATTACCAGAAACAGATTCACCTTTTTTAACTCCAGTGCCATTTAGAGGAAAGAAAAATAAACCCATATACGTAAAGTATATCATTGAAAAAATTGCTGAAATAAAGAATATTAATATAGTAAATGCTTCGCGAATATTGTTGGAAAATTCAAAAAAATTATTTAGCAAAATTATTTAAAACCTCCCGAAAGGGAGGTTTTTGTGATATGATATAATTATAAAAAATACAAAGGAGTGTTTATATGAAAATATTAATTTTTTATTCTGCTATAATAATTGCAATTCTAGGAGTGTTTTTTTCTAATGTTCCAATATTGCCTTTTATTTTAGAAGCATTAGCTGCTATTGTTTTTTCTATGGTTTTTGAGAAAGGTAAATGGTTGTATTTGATATTGTTTTTTGTTATTTATATTTTAATAATTACTAATTACATTCCTAGTTTTAATTTTATACTTACAATAAAATAATGAGGTGATTATATGTTAAAAACTATTAAATTTGTTTTTGAAAAAGAACTTAGACAAAGATCATATTATTTTATATTTATATCTATTTTGTTATTTTTACCAAATGATTTAGGAAATTTATTTGCAGTGTTATTTGCATCAACTTTATTTACCAGAGAATTGGAAAATAAAAACTTCACTTTAATTTCAACATTACCTGTTTCAAGGATGGACTTATACTTGGCATATTATATATTTGGAGCAAGTATATTATTATTTTCAAAATCATTATATTTTGGAATAACACAAAATTCGGATTATATATCGTTGTTTGGATCATTATTATTTTTCGCATTTTTTTATAGTTTAAGTATTTTAACTTCAATTAAAGGATTAGGTGGAATATATATTCCAATCTCTATTTGGTTAGTAGACTTATTTTTAAAATCAAATAATATGATAAAAAATTATAGCTTAGTAACTCAAAAAAATATTTTTATTAATATAATATCTTTATTTTTATTTATATCAGTTATGATAATATTTCATTTTACTGATTCATCAAATTATACAAAAAATAAAAATAAACTATTTACATTTATAGGTTTGATTTTTGTTTTGATTATTGTAGCTTGGTTGATAACTAACTCTTTGAGGTGATAATATGATTGAAGTTATTAATTTAGAAAAGTCATATGGTCCAAAACCGGCTTTAATAGATATTAATCTTACAATAAATCCTGGAGATATATATGTATTAGTTGGACCTAATGGAGCTGGAAAAACTACAACATTAAGATGTATATATGGAGATTTAAAACCAGATGAAGGAAAAATTCTCATTTATGGAAAAAAATTAAATAAATATAGAAAAAGAAATCTTTCTGTGTTATTAGAAGAAAGAATCACCTTTAAAGGATTATTCCCATATGATTATGCTGAACTTTGGAAAATTTTATACCCAAACTGGAATGAAAAGAAATATAAGGAATTAATGATGGAATTTAATTTGCCTATTAATAAACCTGTTCATACATATTCTTCTGGTATGAAAACATTATTTTATATAGTTCTTATGTTTTCAGCACAACCAAAAATAATGATATTAGACGAACCAACTCAAAATATAGACCCTGTAAAAAAAGACAAAATATTGAAAATGCTAAAGGAATTTGTTTCAAATGATGAAAATATTGTAATTATGTCTACTCATCACATAGAAGAAGTTGAATTGATAGCAACTAGATTTGCTATTATAAATTCTGGTAAAACTACATTTGAAGGAGATATAAAGACAGCATTATCTTCTCATAAAATAGTGAAACAAAGTGAAATGACTGAAGAAATGGAAATAATAACTCCACTTGATGAAGGTATTTTAGTAAAAACAAATGAAGAAATAGGTAGAAATCCTGATTTTAGAGAAGTTGTTTTGGGATATTTAAAAAAATAAAGTCCGCCTTTGAGCGGACTAAATTATTCTCTCATACTTTTATATTCTATATATTCATTATCTCCATTAATTAATGCTGGAATATTAATAATAACATCTTGATTAATTGGGATTTTAAATTCCTTCTCGATTATTTTTCCATTATATTCAAAAGTTATTTTATGTTTTGGTCCAACAACTTTCGCTACTTTTCTCGATTTTTTTCGCACTTTTAATATAACATCATCTACTTTAACTTCTAAAGTTTCATTTATATAATTATAGTTCTTAAAAGTTTTATTATCTACAAAAACCTTATGTTGTTGACCAATATTAAATAATAATACTCCTAATAAAAACAAAGCTATAATAAACATTAATCTAATTATAAGTCTTTTATTCATTATTTCACCTCAACCTTCTTGTCTCATAGCATGTCTTTCTCTTTCTTTATCCCTGCTACGTTTCCAAGCGTGTAGTGCCAAGGATATAGCAATAATACCATAGGATATAAATACTCTAAAGAATTCTCCTAATTGGGCTTGACCGATTAATTCCTGGCCTGCTCTCGGAGATACAACAAACATTAAGTGGAATAAGGTTATTCCAACAAACACATTAGGAATAGATGCTTTAGCTACAGAAGCACCACCTATTAAAAGAGCCGCAATTGAAAACATTCCTATTTGTTCATGACTATTATAGGTATTTACAGTTCCAATATTTTGTAAGAAAATTATTTGACCTATTGCAGCTAATACTGTAGAAATTACAATAGCTAATATTCTTGTTCTTTCTACATCTATTCCAGCAGCTTTTGCTATTTCCATATTTTGTGCAATTGCTCTCATATCTTGTCCTAATTTTGTTTTTCTAAACCATACTATAAATATACATAATATAGCAATTACAATAAATGTAGATAAAGGTATATAAACACCGTTTATATCTATCTTCCAAACATTATCTAATGCTTGTCTTACATTTGTTAAATTAATAGCATTTCTAATTCCAAATCCTCTACTTAACAATATTTCTTTATTTGCAATAGGTATTAAATTTCCCATAGCGTATAGTACTATTATTTGGTAAACACCATTAATAAAAAACCCTAAAATAAACGATGTTACCATTTCCCTACCTTTGGCCATATTTAAGATAGAACCACTAAAAACCCCTAATAATATAGCTATTGGTAGTGCAATTAGCATAGCTAATAATAGTCCTGGAACTCCTACTATATTCCAATCTGTAACAAAAATAAGACCTATTTGTCCAGCCATAGCTCCCAGTACAATACCAAAATTTAAACCCATACCCGCCATAATAGGAATTAATAATGAGGCTACCAAAAATGAATTTCTTGATAATCTAACAATCATTTCTTGGATTAAATATTTACCTGAAAAACCAGAAAGAGGTATAGCAAAAGCACTTAAAATTATAAAAATTATAGGGACTGAATTATTAATGAAAAAATATTCAATTTTTTTTGCAAATGTTTCTCTCATGATCTCGCCTTCTTTCTAGTTAATGCATATAATATCATTCCATTAGATACTACTATTCTTATTGCTTCAGACATATCTGTTTTAATTAAATTATTAATTACAGATGGAGTCATAGTCAATATCCCTTGGAATAAGAATGTACCAACAACAACATTTGTAATTGTAGCACCATGAATAGAAGCACCACCAATTAAAATAGCAGCAACTGCAGGGAATGCCATATAAAACGGTCCCATATATAATTGTATAAAACCAAAGCTTTGTTCATATACAATAATACCAATAGCTCCTAATACCGTAGACATAATAACAGATATAATCCTCATTTTATCTATATTAATACCAGAAGCTCTAGCAAAATCAGGGTTAGAACCAACTGCAATAATTGCAGTGCCTGTTTTTGTTCTAAAAAATAGCCAAACTAAGAAGGCCATAAATGCAAAAAACAAAATAGCTCCAGTTGGAAATACAAAATAATCGCCTATTTTAATAGATAAAAAATCATTTAAAACATGAAACCAATATTTTTCTACAGATATAGTTGTTCTTAAACCTGAACCACCATATGCCCAAATCATATCTGGACTTTTATAAGGCAATATTAACCACATCATTGACATGAAAGCTACTGAAGAAAATCCGACATAGGTAGCTACCATCATTTCTCCACCTTTTACTTTGTTTAATAAAATCCCATAGCCCCAACCTAAAACTATAGCAAATGGCAAAGCTATTAAAATTGCAGTTATAAATCCAAAAAATCCAGTTACTCCTAATTCAATGCTAGTAACTGCACCAATTAAACCTGCAATTATTCCTAAAGGTAATCCGAAGTTTAAACCTGTACCTGATAAAACCATAGGAACCATAGCTAAAACAAGTATTGAATTCATTCCAAATCTGATAAAAATATCACTAATAGACGTGGAAATTCTAATATTTACAAAAGGCGCAATAACAAATAGCGCTAATAAGAATAAGGCAATTATAATCCTGGGCCAACCAAAATTTTCTATATATTTTTTTAATTTCTCCATCATTTCACCTCAACTCTTTTAACCATAAGCTCTCCGAATTTTATAGAATCTTCTTTTGCTGGTAAGATACCAGAAACTTCTCCTTCTGAAATAATAGCAATTCTATCACAAATACTTCTTAATTCTTCTAATTCAGAAGAAGTTATTATGATAGTTGTTCCATATTCTCTATTATATTGTTTTAGAACATCCAGAACTAATTTTTTTGCTCCAACATCAATACCTCTTGTTGGTTCAGAAACGAATAATAATTTGGGATTCATTACAAAAGCTCTAGCTAAACATACTTTTTGCTGATTTCCTCCTGATAACTCTTTTACTTTTTGTTTTTCACTAACACATTTTATCTGCAACTTTTCAATATATTCTTTGGCAACCTCACTCATTTTATCTTCATCTCGTAATTTTAAAAATAACCATCTTTTAATAAAATCCTCTCTAATTTGCATGGCTGTAAATGAAATATTTAACTCAATTGATTCATCTAATAATAATCCTACACCTCTTCTATCTTCAGATACAAAGGCAATACCTTTATTTAATGGTTCAAGAGGATTATTTAAAGAAAGTTTTTCTCCGTTGAATTCCACTTCACCTTCAGAATAAAATAATCCCATAATCCCATTTGGTATTCCTAATTTTCCTTGACCTGCCAATCCGCCTATACCAAATATTTCACCTTCTCTAACTTCAAATGAAACATTCCTTACAAATTCTCCAGGCATGTCAACCATAAGATTTTTTACCTTTAATATTGGGTTTCCAAATTTTCTATTTTCAACACTATTATTTTCAAATTTTTCTATATTTCTTCCAATCATCCATTCAGTTATTTTATGCTCATCTGCTTCTTCTATTGGAACTTCTTTTATTAAATGTCCATCTCTTAACACTGCAACTTTATCTGCAACTTCTAAAATTTCACTGAGTCTATGAGTGATAAATATAATTGCTATACCTTCATTTGATAATCTTTTTATAGTATCTAATAATATATCAGCTTCTGATTCAGTTAATACTGCTGTAGGTTCATCCAAAACTAATAATTTTGTATTTTCTCTTTCGATTTCTCTCGCTATTTCAGTAAACTGCTTATGTCCAACAGGCATTTCAGAAACTAACATTTCAGGGTCTAAATTAACTCCTAAATGTTCAATAGCTTTTTTAGCTCTCTTTTTCATATCTATAAAATCAAGAGTTTTTATTCTATCTCCAAAAATTTCAACTAAAAAATTATATTTTGTAGATTCTCTATTTAAAACAATATTTTCTGTAGCAGTAAATCCTGGTAATAATGAAAATTCCTGATGAACCATACCTATACCATTATCTAATGCATCCAAAGGAGATTTGAAATTAACTTCTTTTCCTTCAAATATTATTTTACCTTTATAACCTCCAGTTTCATGGATTTCAGGCATGCCAAATAATATTTTCATCATTGTAGATTTTCCGGCACCATTTTCTCCAACTAAACCTAAAACTTCACCTTCATTTAAAACAAGGTTGATGTCTTCAAGGACCTTATTTCCAAAAAACTCTTTTTCTATATGTTCAAATCTTAATATTTCTTTGCCGCCTCTCAAAGATGTCACCTCACTTAAAAAAGCAAATTTGTTTAATATAAGATGTGTTGGCCAAGGCCAACACATCGATAATTTTTATCTAATTTCAAAATATTTTTCAGGAACTTCCAAATCTGTCATATGTAAATAACCTTTTCCAAATACATATGTATCTTGATATACTAAGATGAAATTTTCTCTTTCAACTTCATCTGCATCTACATAGAAGCTACCATTCCATCCAGCACCTGGAGTGTATTTTCTAAATGATGCCATAACATCATCAAAATTATCAACTTCTGCAATTCCTAATACAGCTTTGATAGCTAAATCTCCTAATGCTGCTGTTGTTGTATAACCAAATGAGTATGCCCATGTTCCCATTCTTCCTGCTCCACCTTTTGCTATAACTGCTTCTTCAACTTTCTTTAAAATAGCTGGCCAATTACCTTTTTCTTCTTCAGTAAATGTAATACCTAAAGCACCTGGATAACCCATTGTAGGTGAAGGTAAATCAGCTTCTATAAAATATCCACCCAATTCTGCAATTCTTTTTAATAATGGTTCTGTATGAGCGTCATTTGTACAGAAGAAAGCTGTATTTTTACCGTATTCGTCTAACCATGCAGGAACTTTTTCTAAGATAAACTGTTGTGCTCCAGCAATACCGACATCACTAACTGGATCTGGAGAACCCATATCAACAAATTTCATTCCTAAATCTTCAGCTGCTACTTTCATTATATTTCTTCTTCTAGATAATAATTCATAACTCATATGTCTTGGGAAAGAAATGTGCATAAATGTATCTGCTCCTAACATCTTTGCAGCTTTAACAATTAAATATCCTCTTGCTACATTATCAGGAGTTACAGCAACATCTGCAACATCTGCTATCATTGTAGGATCTTCATGGGGATTACCTGCTAATAATAATATATCAGGTCTTTTTTCTCTTACTCTTCTAAATGCTTCAACCGTTCCTGGAACAGCTTGGTTAACAACTATAGCTTTTATAAGAGGATCATCTGCTAATCCGACTATTTGTGCAATAGTTGTTTCCATTTCTTGCATAAAATTGTCTGGGTATGTAACGTGGACAATCATATCTTTATACTCTTTAATAAGTTGTTCTGCTCCTCTTAGATCATCTTCAGATTGAGATACTGTACCTGTTACAACACCAATTTTAAAAAGTGGTTCTGCAAAAATTGTTAAGGAAAACACTAATAACAATACAACTAAAAACTTCTTCATACTATCCCCTCCTAAAATAAAATGTTACAAATCAGTTATTATTATAACATATTTTTTTCTTTTTGTCTATATATATGTGAAAAATATTTCAAAAGCTATCCTATAGTGAATTTTATATTAATAATACAAATTATTTTTACATAAAATAAATATTTTTAATTTCAAATGCCTTTAATGAAAAATGTATTAGAAAAATAAATAAAATAGTTTGCGATTCAATTTTGTATAAAAAAAGACTAAAATTATAAATCCTTTTTTATATTAAAAATTTTAATAATTATTTTTGATATTAATTTACAATAACTAAAAAAATAGCTCTGCATATTGCAGAGCAGAATTATAGTTTTTTTCTTAATATATCCATTTCTTCTAAATCAAGATCAACTTTAATAATCATATTTGGATTTGCTATTTCTATTTTACCTTCTTCTTGACCTTTTCTCATTTTTATCATTTCTGGCATAATCATTTTAATAGGATCGCCTTTTGGTTTTATAACTTCTATTTCATCCCCAACTTTTACTTTACTTCTAACTTCAAGAATAGATTTATTATCTTTAGATTTTCCAATGACTTTTGCAACAATATCATGAGTTTTGTTATATGATGATGAATCATAATTTTGTCCTTCAGGTCCAGGATTTCCAAAGAAAAATCCCTTAGTATATTTTCTATTACTTACAGAATTAAGCATATCCATCCACTTTGGATCATATTCGAATTTACCTTCGTAATATTTATCAATAGCTTCTCTATATACTTTAGTTACCATTGCACCATAGTATATACCTTTCATTCTTCCTTCTATTTTTAAACTATCAACTCCAGTATCTAAAATTTGATCTAAGAAATCAATTGTACATAAATCACGAGAGTTCATTATAAATGTACCTCGTTCATCCTCATAAATAGGATAGTATTCTCCAGGTCTATTTTCTTCTACTAAATGATATTTCCATCTACAAGGTTGAGCGCAAGCTCCTCTATTAGCGTCTCTACCAGTTAAATAATTACTTAATAAGCATCTTCCAGAAATAGACATACACATTGCGCCATGAACAAAAACTTCAAGTTCGACATCAGGCACTTTATCTTTAATTTCTCTAATTTCTTTCAATGAAAGTTCTCTTGCTAAAATTATTCTTTTAGCTCCCATATCTTTCCATACTTTAACACTCATCCAATTTGTATTACTTGCTTGGGTGCTCACATTTATATCTAAATTAGTATTTTCTCTAACTACTTTAAATACACCTAAATCAGCAACTATTACTGCATCTACGCCTGCTGACTCTAAAAATTTTGCATAATCAGCTACTTTGTCAATTTCATTATTATGTGCAATAATATTTAAAGTTACATAAATTTTTTTACCTAATGAATGAGCGTAATTAACAGCTTCTATAATCTCTTCATTTGAAAAATTCCCCGCTAATGCTCTTAAATTGAAAAATTTTCCGCCAAGGTAAGCTGCATCAGCACCGTAGCGGAAAACCATTTTTAATTTTTCCATATTACCAGCGGGGGAAAGTAGTTCTACTTTTTTCATAGTCTTTCCTCCCAGTGATTTTAATTAATTTCTACAATTTCGATTTCAAATGTTAAATCTTTTCCTGCTAAAGGATGATTAGTATCCATTTTTACTATTTCATCTGTAACTTCTAATATTTTTGCTAAAAATACATTACCAGATTGATCGCCTAATTGAACAGTTTGTCCCAAAGCTTCATCAATATTTGGTGGGAAACTTTGTCTTGGTAATTCAAATACTTTTTCTTCTGAATACTCTCCATATGCTTCTTCAGAAGGGATAGTAAATGTTTTCTTTTCTCCAACTTCCATATCCATAACAGCCTTATCAAATCCTGGTATTACTTGTCCAGCACCTGCTGTAAATTCTAATGGTTCTCTTCCTTCAGATGAATCGAAAACACTCCCATCACTTAATGTCCCTTTATAGTGTAATTTTACAACACTTCCTTTTTGTACTTTCATATTATTCCGCCTTTCTCTTTTTTTCTTTAGCCTTTGATATTATAGGCTTTCTACCTCTTTTTTTCATTTTAAATGCCTGTAAAATAATTTCAGCTTCTTCAAATGGCACAGTCATAAATGAGAACTTATCAAGTATTCTAACATCTTTTAGATATATATTTTGTAAATTTGTATACTCTTTTATCATATTTTTTAATTTTTCTATTGTTAAATCATCATCTCTACCTAAAGCTACAAATAATCTTGTTTTCCCTTTTTTATCTACAGAAGATACTTCTTTAATCTCCCTATAATTTCTTTCATCTAACTCATCTTGGAATGCATATTTTAAAACAGCTGCAAGAACTTCTTCTGGATTATTATCTTCAAGCATTTCTTTAGCTAATTTTAAATAATTCTCATATGCATTATGTTCTAAAATAGAATTAATTTCATTCTTAATTCTTAATTTTTTTGTTTCAATAACGTCTTTAACTTTTGGAATTGGCATTTTTTTAATATTACTTTTTGAAATTCTTTTAATAAATAATAATTTTCTATATTCTTCTGGAGTTACAAATGTTATAGCAGTTCCTTCTTTCCCGGCTCTACCAGTTCTTCCGATTCTATGAACATATGATTCCGGATTTTGAGGTAATGAATAATTAATTACATGTGTTAAATCGTTAATATCTATACCCCTTGCTGCAACATCAGTAGCTACAAGAATATTTGCTCTTTTTGATTTAAATTTCTTCAAAATTCTTTCTCTTTGATATTGGGATAAATCACCGTGTAACGCTTCAGCACTATAGCCTCTATCAATTAACCTATTAGATACTGTATCAACATCTACTTTTGTTCTACAAAAAACAAGACCATAAAATTCTGGTTCAATATCTATTATTCTACATAATGCTTCAAATTTGTCTTGTTCAGATACTTCAAAGTAAATTTGTTCAGTTAATTCTGTAGTTAATTGTTCTGGTTTTACAGATATAATCTTATAATTCTTCATATGTTTTTTTGCTAATGAAATAATTCTTGAAGGCATTGTAGCAGAAAAAAGTAATATTTGCCTATCATTTGGAGCGTTAGATAAAATTTCTTCTACATCATCAATAAATCCCATATCTAGCATTTCATCTGCTTCATCAAGAATAAAATATTTTACATAACTTAAATCTAAAGTTCTTCTTTTGATATGATCTAATACTCTTCCAGGTGTTCCAACAACAACATCAACACCTTTTTTTAACCTACTAATTTGATTTTCAATTGATTGACCACCATAAATGGGTAATACATTTAACTTGTTGTTACCTTTTAAAGAATTAATTTCTTCAGCTACTTGAACAGCTAATTCCCTTGTTGGAGTTAAAATTATAGCTTTTACTTTTTTAGATGGTTTTAATTTTTCAATTAAAGGTAATCCAAAAGCAGCTGTTTTACCAGTTCCAGTTTGAGCTTGCCCAATTACGTCAACATTTTCTTGTAATAATAACGGTATAACCTTTTCTTGTATTGGAGTTGGTTCCTCAAACCCTTTCTTTTTCAATGCTTTTAACGTTGTTTCTGATAAACCTAGTTTTTCAAACTTTTCTAATTTTACCATTTTCTACCTCTTTCCATAATAATTTTTTTAGATAATCCAATGCCAGGATATATCCATCGAGTCCTAACCCTGTAATTTGTCCATCACAAACAGGGGCTATTACACTATTTTTTCTAAAATCTTCTCTTTTATATATATTAGAAATATGCAATTCTATTTTTGGTATATTTAAAATTTCGAGAGCATCTCTAATCGCATAACTATAATGTGTATAAGCACCTGCATTAATAATGAGCCCTTTAAAGTCCATTTTTTGAAGTCTATCAATTATTTCCCCTTCGCAATTTGACTGAAAAATATCGACAGGTATTCCATTTCTTTCTGACCATTTTTTTATCTCAAATAATAAATCTTCATAAGAAAATAGTCCATATATACTTTTTGGGCGTTTCCCTAACATATTAAGGTTAGGACCATTCACTACTAATATCATATCACAAAACCCTCTCTTTTTATTTTGTTTTTTAGTATCTTAACTCAAACTTCCTTATATTGTTACTACATATTTTTAATATTTGTTTTTTATATGTTTTAAATTGATATTTTTTAATTTAAATTTTCCTACTTCTTCAATAACTGGAATAGTTATCTCCTCTTTTGATATAATTTTTTTATCTTGATATATATATTTTATTAAATTTTCATTATTAATTTCCATATTTAAAATATTTCTTGGAATAATTTTATTTAAAAAATCTAAAATATATTCTTTATCTTTTAAATTTGTACTAAAAAATTCTAATTCTTTTATTAATCCCCATCCTACAGAAAGTCCATGTGGAATATTTGTATAACTTTCAAAAGCATGTCCAAATGTGTGTCCTAAATTCAAAGCTTTTCTTATATTTTTATCATATGGATCTTTTGAAACAATATCCAATTTTACTTTAACTGCATATTTTATTATTTTTATTAAAGTATTTAAATCTCTTTTTTTTATCTTTTCTATATTATCAATAAAAAGATTAATATTTCCATCTATTAAAGAAACTTTGAAAGCCTCAATTATTCCTTCAATATAATTCTCTTCTTTTAAAGATATAATACTTAAAGGATCTATTATAACTTTTTCAGGTTTATAGAATGTTCCTATAACATTTTTTATTTTATCAAGATTAACAGCTGTTTTGCCACCTAAAGCTGCATCAACTTGTGCTAATAATGTTGTAGGATAAAATATTATTTTAACTCCTCTTTTAAAGGTAGCTCCAACATATCCTATCAAATCAGTTACTGTGCCTCCACCTACTGCTATTAATGAATCTGATCTATTTATTTCTTTTTCTATTAAATATCTATATAATATGTCTAAATTATCAAAGTTTTTTATTTTCTCTCCATCATCTAAAACATATGGACAGTTAAAATAATCTCCATATATTCTATTTACGCTATTACTTACAAAAATATTTTTTTCATTTTTTAAGTTTTCTAGCCCTTTAGTCTTTAAAATAACAGATTGAAAATCATTTTCTATAATTTCCTCATTGTTCTCAGTAATATAATATAATATTTTTGCTGCAGATTCATATACACTTAAATTCGATAAATTTACTTTTTCAAATTGATTGTATAAATCTTTTCTATCTTCCCAAATTTCAAATAATTTATTTTTTCCATTTTTTAATAATGGTCTATTTTTTATATCCACTCTTTCTAATATCTCTTCTATAGGTACATACAAAAACAAAGTTTTATATTTTTTTAAAAACTCTCTATTTATTTTTTTTAATATTATTCCTCCACCAGTAGATATAATAGCATCATTATCTTTCATTTGAAATAAAAGATTACTTTCTATTTCTCTAAAATAATTTTCACCTTTTTTAGAAAAAATATCTGATATTTTCATATTTTCTTTTTTCTCAATTTCTTCATCTAAATCTATGAATCTTTTATTTAAAATTTCACTTAATACTTTACCTATTGTTGTCTTTCCACAACCCATCATTCCAATTAAAAATATTGGCACTATTATACCTCCTGATAATCTCATCAAAATTATCATTACCAAATCTTTCTAAAATACTTTCCATTAAAATTAAAGATAATGCGTTTTCAAAAATAACCACACTAGCTGGAACTATTGTAATATCAGATCTTATGTATGGAGCATCAACTTCATTTAATGTTTTTAAATCAATAGATTTTAAAGGATTCCCAAGTGTAGGTATTGGTTTTAAAAAAACAGTTATTTCAATATCTTCTCCATTTGTAATTCCAGCTTCAATACCTCCAGCATTATTTGTTTTTCTTTTGATTTTATTATTTTTTATATAAAACTCATCATGATATTCTTTACCTGAAAGCGAAAAATCATCATTTCCTATTATTAATCCTTTTACTGAAGGTATAGCCATAAATAATTTTCCAATTTTTGAATCTAATTTTTCACAAATATTTGAGTATCCTCCTATACCTGGAATTATATTTTGAGCAATAATTTTTACGCTTCCGCCAAGAGTATTTCCTTCTCTTTTAGCTTTATCAATTTCTTCTTCCATTAATTTGTTTATTTTCTCATTTGGGAGGTTTATAGAAGAAATAAAGTCATTTTTTATTCTTCCTATAGATTTTACATAACCAAACACTCTAATGTTTAATTTTTCTAAGAATTGCTTTGCAATGGCTCCAAGAGCAGTTAATACTACAGTCCATCTTGCACTATTTCTTTCTGTATATATATTTAAATCTGGTAATTTATATTTCATATAAGCACTAAAGTCGCCATGTCCGGGTCTTGGTATGCTTCTTGTTTCTTTTTCTGTATTTTTCCCATTATTTGTTATTTTTAATGTAATAGGAGCTCCTGTTGTATAACCTTTCCAAATTCCTGAAATTATTTCAACTTTATCAGCTTCAATTTCCATTCTCTTTCCACGACCATATGTATTTTGTCGTCTTTTTAAATCATTATTGATTTTTTCAGTATCTATTTCTAAACCTGCTGGAATTCCAATTAATGTACCAATCATCTCTTTTCCGTGTGAATCGCCAGAAATAATATAATCCATTTTATCAACCTCATTCATATATCATTAAAAATTAGCTTTGAGAATCTCTCAAAGCTAATTATATCACATGAAATTATAGAATTATAGAATTAAATACTTGTTTAAATATTTTTTCATCATACATATTCCAAATTTTTAAATTTTGTATAGCTTGTTGATACCACATTTCTTTTCCGTTTATTGTTTTAATTCCTAATAATTCAG
The DNA here is from genome assembly GCF_011057715.1 of Marinitoga sp. 38H-ov. NCBI lineage: Bacteria > Thermotogati > Thermotogota > Thermotogae > Petrotogales > Petrotogaceae > Marinitoga > Marinitoga sp. 38H-ov. The sequence continues at coordinate 9,924 of NZ_LNGH01000055.1, read as the reverse complement.
CTTCTTTTTGTAATGGTGTATGAAAATATACAACATCATATACTAAACTAATATTATTATGTAATTTTACGGGTATTTTTTCATTAAACATACCTAACGATGTTGTGTTAATAAAAATATTTGCGTTTTTTATTTCTGAATTTAATTTTTCATATTCTATTACTTTAATATCTAATTTCTTAAAAAATAATTTTTTTAATTCAATTGCTTTTTCATATGTTCTATTTACTAAACATAATTTATCTACACCTAATTTATGTAATCCATATAAAACTGCTTTAGCGGCACCACCTGCTCCAAAAACTAATATATTTCCATCTAATTTTTCGTTTATAGAATTATAAAACCCTATCCAATCGGTGTTATATCCCATATTATTATGAATAGTGTTAATAGCTTCTAAGAAAACAGCACTTTCATTTGCATAATCTAAATATTTAAAAATTCTTTCCTTAAAAGGTATAGTGATATTCAAACCATAATATTTTTCTAATATACCTTTTATTTCATTATCAAATATATTTGGATGAATATTTATACCCTCATATATAGCATTAATATTTACTTTTTTAAAATATTCATTAAAAACCATTTCGGATAAACTTGTTTTTTTGGGATATTGTATTATTCCTAATTGTAAAATATTAATCACTCCAATATATTTACAATATTTATTAAATCATTATATGTATATAAATAAGGGATTTTTTTTCTAATTTCTCTAGCATTTTTCATTCCTTTTGTATAACCTATAAAAATTTTTTTGAATCTTCTAATAGCTTTTTCTTCTCCATGTTCATTAATCATTAAATTAGCATGTTTTAATATAACTTTTTTTATTTCATTTATGTCAGGCGTAATATTTGAGAATATCCATGGATTTCCTATACTTCCTCTAGCGATAACAACAAAATCAGCCATATATTTTTCCATAACAATTTTTGCATCATCATATGAGTAGATATCACCGCTAGCACCTAATGGGATTTCACATATTTTTTTTAAATCATTAAACCTATTCCAATTTGCTTTGCCGGAATACAATTGTTTCTGTGTCCTTGCATGAACAATAACATAATCTGCTTTATTTTTTTGAACAACTTCTATTATTTTCTCTGCATAATCCTCTTCAAAACCTAATCTTATTTTTACGCCAACAGGTTTATCAATATTCTCTTTTAATGCTTTTATTATATCACCTAATTTATTTAAATCTTTTAAAAGTGCAGAACCTGCCCCTTTTTTTATAACCTTTTTCACAGGACATCCGGCATTAATATCTATCCAATTACCCTTGTTTTGAACTAATTTTGCAGCTTGTATAAAACTGTTTATATTAGATCCAAATAACTGAATTCCAATATTTTCCTCATTTTCTTTTGGTAACATATTAAAGCTTTCTTTTTTATCTCTTATTAATGCTTCTATACTAATCATTTCTGTAAAAGAAAATTCTGATCCATATTCTCTACAGATTTCTCTATATGAGAAATCTGTATAATCTGCCATTGGAGCTAAACCTATCTTGCCTTTTAACATATATCTTTCAACCCCAAATTAGGCATTGCATCTAATTTTAAATCTGCAAATTTATTTCTAATATATTTTTCATATGCTGCTCTTGCTATCATTAAGGCATTATCTGTACATAAATTTAATGGTGGAAAATAAATGTTTAATTTATTATTTTTTTCTTGTTCTTCATTTATTTTTTTTCTTAAATACGAATTAGCCGCTACTCCACCAGCTATAATAATATTATTAACTTTTAAATCTTTAGAAGCTTTAATTGTTTTATGTATTAATGTATCTATTAAAGCTTTTTGAAAAGACGCCGCAACATCTTCTATCTTATAATTTTTATTTTCTTTTGTAAAATATAACAATGATGTTTTTAAACCGCTAAAACTAAAATCATAACCTTTATGATATAAAGGTCTAGGAAAATCATAAATAGGATCACCATTTTGAGCTAATTTATCAATTTTAGGACCACCTGGATATCCTAAATTTAGCATTCTTGCAACCTTATCAAATGCCTCTCCTGCAGCATCGTCCATAGTTTGACCTACTATTTCAAAATGCAAAAAATCTTTTGCATGCAAAATCATAGTATGTCCACCAGATACGAGTAACACCAAAAATGGAGGTTTTAATTCTGGGAAAGCTAAAAAATTTGCATATATATGACCATATAAATGATTTACACCTATCAAAGGTTTATTTAAATTTAAAGCTAACCCTTTTGCAAAGTTTAATCCTATAAGCAAAGCCCCGACTAAACCGGGGCCATATGTAACTGCTATTGCAGATATTTCTTCTGGTTTGATGTTTGCTTCTGAAAAAGCCTTTTCTGTTAATTTGTTTAAATAATTTAAATGTTTTCTAGATGCAATTTCAGGTACAACTCCACCAAAAATTTTATGTATATCAATTTGAGAAACAACTAAATGTGATAAGACTTCATTTTTTCCTTTTAATATAGCAACTGCTGTTTCATCACATGAAGTTTCAATAGAGAAAATAATAGGTTCCATTATGCACTCTCCCGTTCGATCATTATGGGTTCCTTTTCTCCTTTAACAACATTTTCATCTATAATAATTTTTTCTACTATTCCTTTTTTATTAGGAGCTTCAAACATAATATCTAACATTACATCTTCAAATACACTTTTTAAAGCTCTTGCACCAGTACCTTTTTTCAATGCAACCTTTGCAATTTCTAGTAATGCATCATCTGTAAATTCTAATTTGATTCCATCTAATTCTAACATTTTTTGATATTGCTTTAATATAGCGTTTTTTGGCTCTTTTATGATTTTTACTAAATCTTCAGCGCTTAAATCTCCTAATGTTGTAACAACAGGAAATCTACCTACAAATTCTGGTATTAATCCAAAATGAACTAAATCATCTTGAGTTACATTCTTTAATAATTCTCCTAGTTTCATATCATTTTTGCTTTTTACTTCAGTTCCAAAGCCCATAGTTGTTGTTAAAATTCTTTGTTTGATTATTTCATCAAGCCCATCAAATGCTCCGCCAGCTATAAATAATATATTTGATGTGTCTACTTTAATAAATTCTTGATATGGATGTTTTCTTCCACCTTGTGGCGGTACATTAGCAACAGTTCCTTCGACTATTTTTAATAATGCTTGTTGAACACCTTCACCAGAAACATCCCTTGTAATAGAAGGATTTGGTGATTTTCGAGTAATTTTATCAATTTCATCTATATATATAATTCCCATTTGTGCCTTTTTAGGATCATAATTTGCTGATTGCAATAATCGCAAAATAATATTTTCAACGTCTTCACCCACATACCCTGCTTCTGTTAATGGTGTAGCATCTGCAATTGCAAAAGGCACTCCTAATACTTTAGCTAATACTCTAGCCATTAAAGTTTTACCTGTACCTGTTGGACCAATCATTAAAACATTTGATTTTTCTATTTCCACATCATCATGTTTATTTCCATAAAATACACGTTTATAATGATTATACACAGCTACAGATAATGTTTTTTTTGCTTGTTCTTGCCCAATAACATATTTATCAAGTTCTGCTTTAATTTCAACAGGTGTTGGTAATTTTATATCATTATCTTTTATTTCTTCATTATTAGAATATTTTTCTTCAATTAAATCAGAAAATAAATCTACACATTCATTACAAATATATACTCCTGGCCCTGCTATTAAAGTTTCTACCTTACTTGCTGGACGTCCACAAAATGAACAATGTTTATCTTTCATATTTGAATCCTCCTACTTTTTTATTTCAAATTATTTTAACATTATCATATGGAATTTTCAAGACATTTTATTAATATTTAGTTACTTATATAATAAAAAAGCTGTGGAATACCCACAGCTAAATTTTAAATCTATTTATTGCTAATTCTAATTTATTTATAGTTTCTGATAATTCGTTTGATATTTTTTGTAATTCATCACTTCTTATCTCAATATTTTTGAAATTATCTTTTGATTCTCTAATCTGTTCATTAACATTAACAACATTCTTTGATGCTTGATCCATGGCAGCGGCCATTTCTTCTGTTGAAGCGCTTTGTTCTTCTGAACTTGAAGCTAAACTATCAACCATGCTCACAATATTTTCAATAGTGTATTTAATATTATTAAATTCAACAGATACTTCTTCGCTTTTTGTAGTGACTTTTTCGATAATAGATGACATTGATAAGGATTTTTCAGTAACTGCATCAGCCTCGTTTTTAATCCCTTTAAGTAAATCAGAGATAGTTTCGGTTGCTTTTCTTGTTTCCTCTGCTAATTTTCTAATTTCATCTGCAACAACAGCAAAACCCTTTCCTGCCTCTCCAGCTCTTGCAGCTTCTATTGCAGCATTTAATGCTAATAAATTAGTTTGCTCAGCAATATTTACTATTGTATCAACAATTTCGCCAATATTAGCTGATTTATCCTGTAATTCCTTTACTTTTTTTGCATTATCATTAGCAGCGATTTTTGCTTCATTTGTTATGCTTTTAATTTCATTAATACTATTTTCTCCAACTAAAATGGATTTTTCAACATTGTTGCTCTTTTCACTCAAATCTTGTGCAGAGGAACTTACCATTTGTGCTGCTGATGCAATTTCTTCAATACCTGATGTGGTTTCTTCTATAGAAGAAGCTGCATTGTCTGATTCATTTAGTGCGTTTTCAAGGTATTTTTCAACATTATCTACTATTATTTGTAATTCATTTGAACTTTCAATTATTTTATTTTTTTCTTCATTTACTTTTTCATTTTCTTTAATTAAAGATACAACTAATTCTTTTAATGATTTTCTCATGTTTTCTAAAGAATGTTCTAATAATCCCATTTCGGTATTTGAAGTAACTTTTATTTCTTTAGTTAAATCACCTTTTTCAATATTGTTTATTTCTTCAACTAATTTATGAACTTTAGATGAAATTAATTTTTTTATGACGATACTAATAACTATTATAATAACAACAATAGCAATTACTAATGAAATAATATTATTTAAAGTTGCTTTATATAATGGTTGATAAATTTCATCCTCATATACAGCAAGAACAACATATAAGTCATCAACATTTTTTACATAAGCGATCTTTTTATATAATTTCTTTGAATTATTTTTAGGGTACATGTATTCATAGAAACCATTTTTTGTTTCAATAGCTAATTGTGAAATTAACTTACCTGAAATAGGATCCTTTGAAGATGAATTTATTCCAATTTTAGATTTATCTTTATACATAAAATATGATCCATCTTTATTATATATTATTGGATATGTGTTATCTCCAATATACGAAGTTTTATATAATTCTTCATATAATGCATTTTTAAATTCATTCTTTTTTTCATTAATCTTTTTATCAATTTCATCAATATATACTCCTGTTCCTATTATCCATTTAAATTCTGGTATCCAAAAAGACACGCCTAATTTTGGAAAAACTTTGTTTTGATCTTCGCTGGGTTTTTGAAAATAGTATGTAAGAACACCACTATCATTATTGCTATATGCATCTTTTGCTTTTTTAATAAGTTCTCTAACAATATAAATGCCAGTTTTATCTTGTAAATCATATAAATTTTTACCTTCTAAAGATGGATTAGCGGCATGCATAATATTTATACCATTTTCATCAAAAATAAAATAATATCCTTGATTATTGTCAAATCGTATTTTTCTAATTTCATTTTTAATGGCATTAATAGTTTCGTCTTTTGACATATTACCATTTTTCATTTCATTAATATAGTAATAAACTATGCTCTTGGCGCTATCATTTAATGATTTTAATCTATTTATTTCGTCATTTTTTAATGTTTCTTCTAAATTTGTTAAACCATTTTTGAATGTTTGTATTGTAACAGCAATATTTTCTACACTTTGTTTCATTATACCTTCTTCAACATAATTGTCTGTTAAATTTTTTAAATTATTATAAGATAAAATTCCGTTGAATAAAAATGCCGTTATAACAACTACAGATAGCGATAATAAAGCTTTAAATAAAATACCTTGATGAAATCTTACTTTTCTCATAATATCAACCCTCTCGAATAATATTTTACTTCATAATCTAGGGTTATTATATCATAAAAATCATAAATTTTTACATTTGTATTAATAAATTTATCAATCGATTGATAAATTAATTTATAAATATCTGTATATTTAATTTTCCTTTCTAAAAATAATTGTACAGCAACTTCATCTGCTGCATTATATACAATTTGCAATTTTTGATCTCCTAAAATATCAAAAGCTAATTTCAAAGCAGGGTATCTATTATAATCCACATTTTCAAATTTAATTGATTCTAAGGTTAGATCGGGATAAATATATTCATATATTCTTTCTGGATAAGTAATAGAGTATGCAATAGGAATTTTCATACTTGGAATCCCATAATGAAATTTCATAACTCCATCTGGATATCCTACAATCGCATGTATATGACTATTTCTGTTAATTACTACATCGATATTTTCTTTCTTTAAATTAAATAGATGGTATGCTTCTATAACTTCAAGTCCTTTATTTACCATAGTTGCAGAATCTACTGTAATTCTTTTTCCCATTGACCAAACTGGATGATTTAATACATCCTCTACTTTAACCTCATCCAATTTTTCTATAGGCCAATCTCTTAGTGCTCCACCAGATGCTGTAATAATTATTTTTGAAGGTGTAGAATCTCCATGGTTTAGTTGGAATAATGCACTATGCTCACTATCTACTGGTATTATTTCAGTATTATTTTTCATAGCAAAATCTAACAGCATCTTTCCTCCACAAACTATAGATTCTTTATTTGCTAATCCTACCCTTTTTGAAACCTCTATTGCTTTTAATGTATGTTTTATTCCTATAGAACCTCCAGTTGCAACTAAAACAAAGTCTGGTTTAGATTTTTCTAGCATTTCTATTGTTGAGTCTTTTCCTGTTAATATTTTTGTTCCATTAAAATTCTCAAGTTTTGCATTTTCGAGAGCCGCATATTCTGGTTTCCATTTTTTTATTATATCTAACATTTTGTTTTTATTACTACCAGCGCTTATTCCCACTAACTTAAAATTATAATTTTTAGATTTTAAAAATTCTAAAACCTCTAAAGTTTGTGTTCCTATTGATCCTGTTACTCCTGTTATAGCTATTCTCATTATCAACACTCCTTGTTATTTCTGAATTGATATTATATTATAACATAAAAATAAAAGAGCCAAATTTCTGGCTCTTTAGAAATAAGTTTTGAAGCTTAAAGAAATAGAATTTAAATTTTCATATTGTTTTATAGAATGTTCATTATCTTCTGCGTATGCGTAATTTATTTTAATTGAGGGTTCAAAATTATCTATTCCTGAATAAGAAAGTTTTATGTTTGTCATATATCCTGGTTTGTATTCGTCATTAATTTTAGAAAAAGCTACTAATCCTAAACCTTCTATAGCAATATTTGAGTATTTTGCTTTAATGTACGTATCTCCGCCAAATGAAATATGATCCTTTAATTCTTCTGTTGGTAATCCATTAAATCCTTCTATTCCAATTGTTAAATCTTCGCCTTTTGTATATTCTATACCAGCAACTGCTTTTGCATAATATTTATCAAATATATCTATATTTGTTGAATTTGTTGTTATTGTTGTTTCTGTTGGTTGTAAAGTATCTGGAACATAATAACTGGTGTTTACTATTGTATAAGTTTTTTCTGGCATAATAAACGCTGCTTCCCCATGATAACTAATAGAATCAAAGAAATTTGACACACCTTGTATATCTAAAGTAACAGAATTTCTTGATGGTCTATACATTACTGTATTTGATACACCTGTTCCATTATCAGAATATTTTATATCTATTTTTTCTGGTACCATAAAATGGTAATGGTCATGTACAAATCCCATTTTTAAATCATATCCCAAAATATTAAAAGAGATTTTTGCTGCGTAATTCATATTTTTTGCATTTAATTCATCTATATTTGTTGATTCAGCAGTTATTGTATTAATTTCATAAGTTGATGGTAATGTCATCAATGTTTGACCAGCATATATTTCATAAATTTGTTCATCTGACAATCCAACATTTTTTAATAATAAAGGATTGTTTAGCATAGTATTTATTGTATTTAGATCTAATCCATTAGCTATTAATTGATTAATAAGTTCTTCTGTTGCATTTTCAACCTCTTTTTTACTTTCAGTAAATTGATAAGTTAATGTTACAGCATTTTCGTAAATAATATTTTCATTTATATTTTTTGGATACAAAACAAAATCAGATATATTATCATATGTTTCAGGGATTATGGTTAAATCATATACATAATCACCTAAATAACCATTTATGTTAATTCCTTCAACTGGTAATGCTTTATAATTTTCAAATGGATTTAATCCATCATGTGCGCTTAATAAAACTGAAGGACTATATAATGTTGAGCTGCCATTATTTAAAATAAATCTTCCAAATCTTACAGTTGCTTCATCGAAATATATATCAGCATATGCTTCATTTAAAACATATAACATCCATGGTACATTAGGTTTTATTAAGTACATTTCCGAAGGGAAAATCATTGAATAATTATTAATATCAAAATCAAAATATGTTTTTCCATTTTTTAATTTGAATAAATCAAGAGATAATTTGTAATATAATGTGTCTAAAGAATTTTCAAAAGATAAATTTGCTTTTAAACCACTTATTGTAGTTGATGCATCTTTTGAGAAATTATATCCATAAAAATATTGCAAATCGCCATTGAATCCCAAAATTACTACTGTTGAGAGTATCATTAAAAATATAAAAAGTCTTTTTCTCATCTTTTACACCCCCATCATTTATATTTTAATATTGGGTTTGATATGTTTCTTCTATCAAAAAATTTCTTTGTAATTGGTATATCAAATTCCACTTCTTTTATTTCTAAAATTGTAGAATGATTTTCTTCTAAATTATTTAATGTAATATTTGTTGCTAATATATGACCATTAAAATCTTTTTCATTTTCAAAAGTCATAACTTTTATTAGTTTATTTTCATGATTGTAAAACTCAATTTTTTTAAATAACATATGTTCTTTTTTTATTGTCATAATTATTTTTGCATAATCATTATCCTTTTCATGTGGAATAACTTCTACAATATATTCTGTTCTTGTTTCTTTTATTAAATTTGCATCATAATCTCCTGTTTGTTCATTATATAATAATGAAATATCATTATATTTAAAATCTGAACCTACAAAATTCCCATTTTTTGCTCCACCAGATATTCTTTTAGTTTTTCTATATGCAGGCATGTATAAGTATATTTCATCATCTGATAATGTTAATAAAGTGATGTTTTTAACTTCAGATGGTTTGTTGAATCTTACTAAAGCTAATGAATCATCACCATCATGCATCAAGTACATATCAAATTCTCTTTCTCTGATATTACCATTAGCATCTTTTAATTTCATTATTACCAAGGATTTTTCTGTTTTAAAGTTATCATGTTCATCTTTTACATTATCAAGAACTTCTTGACCTGTAATTGCAAAGGTTAAAGAAAATAAAACTAGAATAAATGCTAACAATGAAAATCTTTTTTTCATAATCTTACCTCCTCGTGTATAATGTTTTCATATAATTAATAAATCTGATATTTATTTTTAAAAAAATAATTCTAACTCTGAGTTATTATATAACTAAAGTAATTCTGTCACCTCCTGCACTTAAGTGCCTTGAATAGTCTGACTAACTTTGGTATATAAGTTGAATTGCTACCGGAGAATGAGCTATAGCTCTTACATATAACGAGGCTCTTTTCTTATATACCCAGAGTTAGAATCTAATTCTGAAAGGTTGTGTTTCTATGTTGTTTGTTGGTATCGATGTTTCTAAAGATAAACTTT
>NZ_LNGH01000054.1 GCF_011057715.1 Marinitoga sp. 38H-ov | reverse complement strand
TGAAAAAATAAGATGAATTTAACAAAAACTTAATATTGTTTAAAACACGGATGTTTTCAACATTTTATTTTTTTGGCCCATTTTTCAATTATAATTTGGCTTACTTTTGAGTTGCAAAATACAGTTTATGTATTCTACCTGGAAATTTCCCAACATCATATTCATTTTCTGCCTCTGGCAACGCAAATACTATATTTTGACCAACTTCAGGTATGGTATATTTCCCTAATTTATTTATTTCAGATTTTATTTTCCAAAGCTCCTCTAAAATATAATTTTTATGAAATTCATATATCATATTTTCTGTTTCTACAGAAAATTCTGAATTTTTAACCATTTTATCCATATAATATAATGAAGCATTAATGGATTCTTCAATAGTATAACCCATATGAATATGTGCTGTTATTAGTGAAGAGAAAGTACAGCCTGTCCCATGTAATTGTTTTTCATATTTTTGTGAATAGAATTTTTTATTTTTATATAATATTTCTATTTTTTCAGTATTTTTATGCCCACCTGTGATTATTACATCGCAGTTTATATCTGCCATTTCATATTCTTCTGAATTCATTATCATTAAATCTACGTATTTTGAACCTTCATTTACATCATTAGGTGAAATTATCGTATATCCTGTAGAGGTTTTTATTATAGGGTTCCATATAATTTTTGCTTCATTATATCTTTTTCTCAAAATTTTAATCTGTTTTGAATTTGCCATTCCCACCTTTATTAAAGAGAATTTATCAAATAAGTCGAATTCTTCAAAGTTTTCTCTGAACTCCACACTTTTAAATTCTTTTTCATTCTGTACTGTGTATGCCGATATAATGGCTTTTGGACTTATTTTAAACATTTTCATTATTGATATATCCTGTAATATACCTGCTCCACCAGATGGATCAAATCCTGAAAATACAAGCATCATAATTCCTCCTATTCTATTAACAATATTTCTGCTTTTTCGAGGTATTCCTCTGTAATTCTCATTGCACATAATGGTCCACACATAGAACACATATTGCTTTCTTTTCCTTTTCTTGCGGTATAGAATTTTTTAGCTTTTTCCTGATCCAGTGCAAGCTCAAACTGTTTTTTCCAGTCGAACTTTTTTCTTGCTTTGCTCATTTCATTATCAATATCCATATTTTTTCTATTTTTAGCTATGTCAGCTGAGTGGGCTGCTATCTTTGTTGATATTACCCCTTCTTTTATATCTTCTATAGTTGGCAATCTGAGATGTTCAGCAGGTGTTACTGCACAAAGAAAATCTGCTCCTTTGGATGCGGCAATAGCTCCACCTATTGCAGAGGTTATATGGTCGTATCCTGGGGCAATATCCGTTGTAATTGGACCAAGTACATAGAAAGGTGCTCCATCACAGATTTTCTTTTGTAATATCACATTGGCCTCAATTTCATCGATTGGCATATGGCCCGGCCCTTCAACCATTACCTGAACACCAGCATTACGAGCCCTTTTTACCAGTTCACCTAATCTCAATAATTCTTCAAATTGAAGGTCATCGGTTGCATCGTAGAGGGATCCGGGTCTCATACCATCACCAAGGCTTATTGTTATATCGTATTCTTTACATATTTTCAGTATTTCGTCATAAAATTCGTAAAATGGATTTTCCTTGTGATTTTTTATCATCCATCCAACGATTATTGAACCACCACGTGAGACTATTTTTGTTATTCTTTTTGAGTTTCTCAATTTTTCAATGGTTGTTCTAGTGATACCTGCATGTATTGTCATAAAATCAACACCATCTTCGGCATGGTCTTTTACCATTTGAATGAACTCCTCAGCTTCAAAATCAATTACCCTTTTTTTCTGTTGTATGGCTTTTGTTGCAGCATCATATACAGGTACCGTCCCAACCATGATATTTGAATTTTTGATTATTTCATTTCTTATATAACTTAAATCTCCCCATGTTGAAAGGTCCATTATTGAATCTGCACCATATTTTTCTGAAATTTCAAGTTTTTTCAACTCTTCATTCAAATCTGTATATCCCTGAGAAGTACCAATATTAATATTTACCTTTGTTTTTAATCCTTCACCGATAGCTCTGATATTTTTAAAATGATGATTTTTATTTTTTGGTAATACCGCCTTTCCAACAGCTATTTTTTCTCTTAATATTTCTGGTGATATATTTTCATGCTTTGCTGCAATTATCATCTCTTCCGTAATAACTCCCATTTTTGCGAATTCCAATTGTGTCATTTTCTTTCCTCCTTAAAACCAGTTTACTGTTGTAGGATTATATCCTCTACTTTTTATATAGTTAATAAACTCCTGAAAGTTTCGTTTATCTTCTGTTTCAAATTGCTTTATTGATTTTTTATATATAGTATAGCCACCAACATTTGTTGTTGAACCTGCTGACATCTTTGTTGCAATTCCTATGAGGGCATTTCTAAAATCCGCATTTTCACGAGTTGAAATATTTATATGAACTCTTGGAAAAATTAATTTTAAAGCTAAAATATAATGTATAAGGGTTTTATCTGAAATATTAAAAAATTTCTCTTTTACATTATATGCAGATTTTATCCTTGGAAAGGATATTGCATATTCTATCTCAGGATAATTTTTTAACAGATAATCCATATGATACGCAAGCATTATTATTTCAAATTCTGGTTCATATAATCCAAGCAATGCTCCAATATTTATTTCCCTAACACCAGATTTTATTGCATATTCGATTGTATCTAATCGTTTTTTATAATCGCTTTTTGGACCAAAAAGATGAACTTCTTTATATTTCTTTATACAATATGTCTCCTGATACATTGTAACACCTATTAATCCTGCTGATATTAGCTTTTTATATTCGTCTTCTTTTAAAGAATAGGTTTCTATAGAAACTTCTTTGAAAAATCTTTTCAATAATTTTATTGTATTATATAGATAATCTAAATCTGTGTTTATAGGATCTTCACCTGTTAATATGAGAACATGGTCTATACCTGCATCTTTTAAATATATAGCTTCTTTTTCTATTTCATTATAGATTAATTTTTTTCTCTGAATCTTGTTTGTTGCTTTAAATCCACAATATGTACAACCATTTATACAATAATTTGATATATATAATGGGGCGTATAAAAATATAACATCACCAAAGAACTTTCTGTTATTTTTCATTACTTTCTTCGCCATTGTTCGAAGATTTGTGTTTTCAAGCAAACCGAATATTTCATTTACAGCAAAAAAATCTTTTTTTAAGTTGATATGGTGTTCTTTTTTTCTTTCTTTTTCTATATATTTGATAATTTTTTCAACATTCTCAGAAAACATGTCAATCTCTTCCTATATAATCGAACAATGGCGAAGATGCTTCTGCCACCTCTTTTTCTTCGGGCATTCCTGATAAATATGCAAGTCTTCCAGCTTCAGCAGCAAGAGAAAAAGCCTTTACCATCTTGACAGGATCATCTGCTATTGAAACTGCTGTGTTTGCAAGAACTGCATGACATCCTGATTCCATAGCCTCTGCTACATGTGATGGTTTTCCTATTCCTGCATCTATTATTATCTTCACATTAAATTCGTTTAAAAGAATCTTTACAAGCTCCTTTGTTGTGAATCCTTTGTTTGTACCTATTGGTGAGCCAAGTGGCATTAAGACTTCTGCACCATTTTCTATCATTTTTCGTGCATCATATAAATCAGGATGCATATAAGGAAATACTTTAAAACCATTTTCAGTTAATAATTTACATGCTTTTATAGTTTCTTGATTATCCGGCATTAAATACTTTGAATCGTTTATGATTTCTATTTTTACCCAATCTGTATTCATTAATTCTTTTCCAGCTTTTGCAATTAATAATGCTTCTTCTGCATTTCTTGCTCCAGATGTGTTTATCATTATTTTTTTTACATTAATATAATCCAGGATACTTTCATTTGTATTACTATATGATGCTCTTCTCATTGCAACGGTAACAACTTCAATATTTGCTTCTTCTATAGCTTTTTTCATGATATTATAATCTCGAAATTTTCCAGTACCCATAAAAAATAGATTGTTAATTTCTTCACTGTAAAAATTGATATTAACCACCTCCTACTACGGTAATGATTTCAATTTTATCATTTTCAGATAAATGATGTTCAGAATAATTTTTTATGGGAATAATTTCGCCATTTTTTACTACAACAACAGATTTGTTACTGAAAGAAAGTTCTTCGAGTAATTCTTTTAATGTACTGCTTTTACACTCTTTTACTTTACCGTTTATATATAATCTCAAGATATCACCTCCTGATATAGAAAAATCTCCTGCACGAAGCAGGAGATTGATTTTTATTTTTATCTCTGCTCCGCTCCTTTCGCTGGTATTAACCAGATCAAGTTGTAAGGGTCAGAGGCTTCCGCCTCACTCTCAGCTACGGATTAGTAGCTCCCCTGCGGCTCTTTTTTATTTACTTTTTATAATCTCAATTTTGATTATACCATTATTTTACTTTTATTTCAAGAGAGTTATTTGTGTTTTTTAATCTTTAATTTATTTTTGATAGATTTCATCTAAAATTCCAATTTCCTTTGCTAATTTCAATGTGTTTTGAACATATATTCCTATAGTTTGTATAAAATTTTCATATATTTGTAGATATTTTATCAAATTTTCCACTGTTGACGTTTTAAAATTAAAGTTTACTAATATTTTTTTTATATCATTATACTTTTTTTGATAAAACAGATAATTTTTATACATAATATCTATGTTTCCTCTATAATAGAATTCTTCTTTCTTTTCATTAAATTCTGGAGAATTTAAATTATTTATTTTCCCTATATTTCCAAAATTGACATAAATCGAAATATTAAAATAATTACTTTTGAGTGAGTAGTTTAAAGATAAATTTACTCCTGAAAATTTAAATAAATTCAAACGAACACCATAATCATGGGTTTCAAAGTTTGTGTCTAAATAAAAATCTGCAATATTTGAAAAATTATTAATGTATGAATTTTTATCATTTAATTTATTTCCTAATTTAGATATTTCAAAATTAAGAGGTCCATCACTTATATTTATTTTTATCCTTTTTAAAATCTCTAAAAAACTTGGACTTTCACATAAATTTAAATATTTTATAGAAGTATCCATTCCTATAATATTTTTTAAATCTAATTCCATTTCTTCTATTGTAATTTTTTTAAAATATATTCTATTTTCTAATTCATTTATTATTTGAATATATTCCTCAGAATTTTCTTTCTTTTTTAGAATATCATTAATTTTTAAATATAGTTCAAGTAATTCTTTCTCGTTATAAATCATGGAATACAAATTTAAAATACGGTATATAACCTCATTCTTTTTTTGTTTTTTACTCAAAGAATTATATTCTTTTTCAAGATTATATCTAAATACTTTTGAATTTGCCATAATAATCGAAGAAATGGAAATAGATGTTGATAAATTAATAAAATTATTATTAAGAGTTAAAGATAAGTTAGGTTGAATAATATCTTTCAATAAATTAATTGTATTTAAATTATGCAATTTGCTGTCTATAACTTTTATTTCGTATGAGCTATTTGTCCCGGATAAAATAAGTTTTTCAAAAGAATATTCTTTTTCATTCCCAAACACAAAAATAGATATAAAAATTATTATTAAAAATGACAATTTTTTCAACATTTTTATTATCCTTTATAACCATAAATATTTATTAAAATACTACCATCATCTAAACCTGTTAAACCAACTATATTATCAGGTATTTCATATATAACATCTTTTATTTTCCAGTTTTTAGTATTAAGTATTATTAATTTATTACTGCTATATATAGCAACATCATTGTCATTTATAAAGGTTACAAAATATGGTTCATCCATTATTATTTCTGGATAAGCATCCATTAATTCTATTTCTTTTATTGTTTTAGTTTCATTATTATAGTATTCAAATTTTATATTGTTTATAAGAATTACATCTCCTTTTGTATTTACGTCTAATTTGGGTGAACCAATAAAATTCTTTTTTACCAGAGTATCATCGCTATTGGTTATATTTAAAAGATGAAGTTCTAATTTATCTTCACTATTTTGTATAACAAAAGATAAAAAATTATTGTTTATTTTTGATGGATTCATATCAAAATATACTGAATCTGAATAAGATTTTATTAACTCCCATTTTTTATCTGATAATGAGTATTGATAAATTTCCAAGTTTTTATTATTATTATAAAAAAATACTACGGAATTATCATTTGTTACAAATCGAAAAGTAGAATCATATGAAGGTATTGGGAAATTATCTAATGTAATAACATTCCATTTAACTAAATTCTCTAAATTGGAAATATATAAATTATTTTTTCCCATTTCCTTAAACAATACTATATTACCCTTTTTACCAAACGATATTTTATCAGTGTTAATATATTTCTCCATTTCTTTTAAGTATAAATATTTAATTTTGTAATTTTCAATCTCTACTGTTTCAATAAAATTTTTAGCACCTGGAATTAAGACATTAAAATCTCCAAAAATTAAAATAAAAGATACACTTAAAATAAATATCACTAAAGCTATCTTTTTCATATTTTCACCCCTCTCGTGTATAATGTTTTCATATAATTAATAAATCTGATATTTATTTTTAAAAAAAGAATTCTAAATCTGCATTATTATATAACTAAAGTAATTCTATCCATCATGTATAAAAGGTGCTTTGAATAGTCTGACTAATTTGGTATATATGATCCACTTCTTATTACAAAAAGAAAAAAGATCAAGGTAAATCTCAGAAAGATACTGTTATTTTTACTACTAGAAAATTAGTTAGAAGTATTTATTATATGCTTAAAATACACCTTACAATCTTATTGAATTATCTCAAACTTCTAAAAAATGGTGTTTTTAAAGGATAATAGTAATAATCAATAATAATTAATTAATAATTATTAACTAAATATTTCTATTTTTGCGCCCTTGTACAATACTTGTTTTTACCCTTTTTTCTATCTGTATTATTCTGAATTCTTTTAATCTTACATATTTGTAATTTTCATTGTTTTTTTATTTTCTCCTAGATTTATTCCAGAGACTATTTTAATTCCCCATAACAAATAATGTTATGGGGAATATTTGTTTACAGACCTTTTAATTCTGTTTTTGTGGTTTCACTAGTTACCGTTTTATAAAATAATTGATCAATACTCCTATCAACAGTTTTCATAGTGCCATCATCATAAATTTCTTTCTCTTCTACCCAGTATTTATAATAGTATCTAGTATGAGAAGTTTTTTTATATAAGTACCAACCATAATATGGGGGAATTGATACATTATATGTTCTTGTAATTTCTGTTGAATCCTCCTTTTTTGAACCTAATCCTAATTTACCCAAAATATCTATACTTAGCGACCAACTCCAGGAATTCGTTAACTTAATTGAATAATTAAAATTTTCAGATATCGAACTTCTATTTTCCTCACCAGTTACATATTCCCATGCTGTTTCACCTAATTTTGAACTATTTAAATAAGAATAATGATATTCAGTAACTGTCTTTAAGATATTTGCTGCATTTAAGCTTGTTACAAATAATACTATTAACACAATAAAAATATACCACTTTTTCATTACCATCCCTCCAATGTATTTTCTATGAACTGGCGCCAGTAAACTTTCAATTATTCGCTGATAATTTTATCAAAAAAAAAAAAAGTAAACAAAATCGCAGTAAATTTGCTGTTAATTTTATATTTCTAAAATTCGATAAATTTACTTAATTATAATATAATATGATATATTAATTGAGTTAAAAAATTATTATATATAAATAACAAAAAATCTCCCGCATGAAGCAGGAGATTGATTTGGATTTTCATCTCTGCTCCGCTCCTTTCGCTGGTATTAACCAGATCAAGTTGTAAGGGTCATAGGCTTCCAACTCACTCTCAGTTACAGGAGGTGAATTTTTATATATCTTAAGTGGATGAAAACTCTGTATCAACAATCTATTTTAGTTTATATATTTTAAAATCATAATTCTCATATGGTTTCCCATTATAAATAAGATATTCCTCATTATTAATTTCCACCAATCTTTCTGGATAATTTTCTTCATTATATTTATATTTTATATATTCTTCTTTTTTATTTCTTATATCAAATAACAATAAATTTTTGTTTTTTGAGTTTTTTAACTGAACTATAAAATATATTTTTTTATCGATTATTCCTATTGATTTTATACTATGAAATAAAACTTCATGATCGCTATCATTTGGTTTAAATTTCCCGATTGTTTTAAATTTATATCCCGGTAATGAGTATAATTTTTTAAGTTCTCTATATTTTAAAAGATATATATTGTAAATATCATTTTCGATATTATGTGTGAAAACATATATTCCATCTTTATCCTTAAATAAATTGCGTATTATTTCATGAGTTTTTACTAATATATTGTTCTCTAATTTTTCTCTATTATAATTTAATCTGTATATATAATACTCTGGTCTATTATAAACAGGGAAATCCATACTTATATGTTCATTTTTATTGATTTTTATAAATTTCCCATTTGGTGTATTTTTTTATTAGATTCATACATCATTTTTTCTATTAGTTTCCCATTTTTGTCATACTTATATATTCCATCTGGAGTTTTTAAATATATATTTTCTTTTTCAACTATCATTTCAAGATCACTCGTATCTATTTTCTCTTCAATTTCCGAAAAGGTTTCTAATTTTTTAGAAAATATATTTGTTTTTAAAAAATACGCTTTTTTGTAATTTAGCGATGGATTTTGATCTTCAGCTATAACCTAAATATTCCCAGATTCATCAACTATACTATTTATCAACACCAGCTTTTTATCAAATAAATATTTTTTATTTGCATATTTATTTATGTCAAGATCATTAATGTTGATAGTTTTAAATAAAAATAATCACTGGCTATATAATGTAATAGTTAAAAATACTATTAAAATACCTGTAATGTACTTTTTCATATTCGCATCCTCTCACTTATAATTTCCCGCTTTGCTAAAATTCTTTAAAAACTTCCAACTTATCATATGATCTTATAAAAATATATTTATTATTAAATACTTTTTTTACTTTAATATCGTTAAAACGGTAATATATATTATTTTTCTCTTCATTTATTTTAAATAATGTTTTATCATCGTTCATATTTATTTTTAAACTTTGTAAATATGAATTTGAACTATTTGACGCCATTGTAAGTACATAAAGATAATTTTTTAATAGAGCTGCTGTAGGATAAAATTTTCTATTTTTCATTTTTAATTCAAATGACTTTTCATCATTCAAATTAAAAATCTCTATTTTATTAAAAATATAATCTTCTTTTAAATTTGGTTCTTTGAAAAGAGCAATAAATATCTCACCATTATCATTTTCCAACAATAAAGGATATTCATTATCCTTTGCATTTAGACTATATTTATTTGATAATGAATATATTTTTCCACCAAAAATTTTTTCATTTCTTCCAGAATAAGAATATATTTTAACACTACATATATCTCTAATAATTATATTTTCATTATTATCAATAATTATCTGATTCCCGTGATTATATGGAATAAAATACACACCATTTTCATATTCATTTTTTGTTTTTTCAGTAATTGAATTAGCAACATCTTCAAATATATAAAAATCGATAAATCTAAAATTTTGATTAAATACTATTATACCCCCAAATGTCAAAAAATATATCTTATCATTTTTTGCATAGACATCTAAAATATCTATCCATGGAGGAAATGGAGCTGGAATCAAAGTGTTTAATTTTATCATTTTTACTGTATTTTCTAATATGTCAATTTTATATGCAGTTATTTCTGTATTGTTAAATTTATTCAAATTCTTAAATATATAAATGTTACCTTTCTCATTTATTGTCCATTGAAAATCAAAATCGTTTCCCCATGAATCTTTTGGTGAGAATAAAACTATATAGTTGTTTTTATATTTATATTCTTTATTGAAGGATATTGTAAAAATATGATCAAAATTAAGTTGTTTTAATTCACTTGAAAAAGCTATAGAGATATAGATAATCAATAAAAAAGAGAGAATAATTATTCTTTTTGCTGATAAATTACTTATAACTTTCATCTTTACCCCCTTAATATTTTTTCAACAAACACTTTAGAGTTTGGTAAAAATCCAAATCAGTCTTGATACAATAGCATATGCTACTATCTTTTTCATTCCCCTTCTATCATTTTTTGTTTTTTAACAAATAGCTCACTATTTTTGATCAATATCCTGATGTTTATAATTATAAACAGATTTAATCCAATCGATTTTTAATCCTTTCCATGTTCTTACTATATAAAAGGTTATTTCAGCATTTTCTGGATATTTTATTTTTTTCATCTTATTATTATCTATTACTTTTTTTATAATCTTTCCATTTGAATCCAATTCATAGGATACTAAATCTCCATTTATAATATGAACTATATATCCATTCTTTCTTTTTTTTATATTTATATTTCTTTTGCTTGTATTTGTATCCATTACTAATGAAGCATCATTTTCAAGAAAAGTATAATATTTTTTCATAAGTTTTTCTGATTTTTCTGGATTTAAAACATACTTTTTTCTTTCTTCTATCATTTTATTTAAATAAGCTTTAAGGGAATTATTTATAACATTAGAAGATAATGTATTATCTTCAAGAATACTTTCATAGTATATATTAGCATAATACATTGCATCATAATATTTTTTAATTATATATAAAGGATTAAAGTATAAGTTATATACTAATTTTAATGGGAAATACAAAATTATTATTAAAATTACAAATATTATTAATTTAAATCTAAAATCTATATTCTTCCAATAATGCCAATAATTAAACAATTCATAAGACCTCCTAAAATATATATTTATCAAACTTCTATCATTTTATTTAAATAAGATTTAAGGGAATCATTTATAGTATTAGAAGATAATGTATTATCTTCAAGAATATTTTTATAATATATATTAGCATAATACATTGCATCATAATATTTTTCTAATACATGTAATGGATTAAAATAGTTGTTATATATAAATGTTGTAAATATACTGATAATATTCCTAATATTGGATAAATAAATTTTTAGGGTTTTTCGTACCATACATAATAATTTCCCCCATTTATATAATTTAAATAATTATCTTTTGCTATTAAACATAACTGGGAAATATTATTGTAATTTGGAGAATCCTTTACATCAAGATTTCCTCTGGTTATAGTCGTTTCATCAAGTTTTTCTCGAGTTTCTATTATGCCATTATCATTATATTTATACTTTGTTATTCCTTCTACTTTTACTAATAAACTGCTATAATTACGTTCAGCTATAGCAAAAACTTTTTCCCATCCTTTTTTCCAATTTCCATTTTCTGAAATGTAATGTATAACATATACTTTTCTTAATGTATAATGTCTTGCTTCTTTGGTTGTTGTTTTTGTTATTCTAAAATTGTTTTTAAGATATGAAATAAAATCTCCTGTATATTGTATATATTCAATGAAGTTTTTTAATTCTGAAGCAATAGAATTAATAATGTTAGTTGTAGCTATATCTAATATAGTATTTAATGTTGCATTAAATATTCTTCTTGACATTTCTCCATAAGTATATCCAGTTTTTGTAGTATCCAGTCTATATCCAAAAGTATATTGTCCTGTATCTAATTCATCATACAATGATTCATAAACACCTTTATCTTTTATATTATTAAGATAATCTTCAAAAGTAAATATTTTATTCGGCAAAAATAATTCTTTTGTATGACTAATATTATTATAATAATATATTTTATTAGCAGGTATTTTTTGACCCTTTGAATTTTTTATAGAAGAAATCTTTTCATTTTTTATTTCAAATGTATACTCTATATTACCTTCTTTATCAAATATCTCTTGTTTTACTAAATTTCCATCTTCAAAATAATTTTTGAATACCAAAAAACCATCTTTAGTATAATACTCAGATGTTTTAATAACATTATTATCATACACAGAACTTTCTAAACCATTATTATATTCAACATTTTTTCTATTTTTTTACATTAGTACATGATATAAAAAATATACTAATAAAAAGAATTAAAACATATACTATTTCTTTTTTCATTCACAATTCCTACTATCATTTTTTATTTTTTACAATAAATAGTGTGCTATTGTTGATTAAAATATTATTGTAAATATAATTATAATACCTGTTTTCTATATATAGAATAAAAAATTTTGCTTAATGTGTATTCTTTACTCTGTAAGAACTCTTTTTCAATATTTAAATTTTTGGTATTTTTATAAAATATATCAGGATTAGGAACGTTATTATTATTTAAATTCGAAATATAAAAAGTAGTTAAAGTATTCAACAGCAACATTGTTAATAAAATCACAGACATAATAAAAATTTTTCTCATATTTTCACCTTAAGTTTTATATCTTGATAATTCGCTATAATTTTATCAAAAAAAAAAAAAAAATAAACAAAATCATGGTAACTTTGCTATTAATTTTATATTTATAAAATTCAATAAATTTACTAAATTATCATATCATATGATATATTAATTGAGTTAAAAAATTATTATATATAAATAACAAAAAATCCCCTGCACGAAGCAGGAGATTGATTATTATTCTACACTTTTTTTGGTATTATTAACTAAATCAAGTGAAAAGAAAAACTTAATTTAAATTAATTTGCTGTGTGTATTAATATATATTTTAAATTATTGTCAACTTAAAAGAATTCTGTTATAATCGTTGGTATGGAGGGGATAATATGTTAGCATGTTTTGGAGATAGTATAACAGAAGGTAAGCCTGGAGTATCTTATGTAAAATATTTAGAGGGTATAAATTTTGGTTTAGGTGGAGATACTGTTTTAAATCTTACCAAAAGATTAGAGGTTTTAAATTTTGAAAAATATGATGAATTAGTAATAGAAATTGGTACAAATGATATATTATTGCCATTCTTAAGATCTTATTCAAAAATGTGGGAAAGATCAATAGAAAGCATTATTAAATCTGGAAGGGTTCCTTCAGAAACAAAAGATGAATTTGAAAATAATTATGAAAAAATGATAAATAAGGTAAAACATAAGAAGGTTTATGTTGTTAGCATTCCGATGATTGGAGAAATTTTAAATAGTGATTTAAATAAGAAAGTACATGAATACAATGAAATAATAATAAAAATGTGCAAAAGATATAATGTTAAATATATTGATTTTAATAGTTGGCAAAAAGAAGTTGTAAAAAATTCAAACACTTTTATATCAAAAAATCCTTTTGGTATGGTACTAGATTCTATTTTTGTTAGAACTCCTTTAATATCAAAAATTACCAGTAAAATGAGGAATTTAGTTACTACAATAGATGGTGTTCATTTAAATGATTATGGTGCATATAATTTAGCAAAAATGATAATATCAAATACATAATTCATATTAAAATTCTTCTACTGTTTAAGCAGTAGAAGAATTTTATTTCAAGGGAGTTTGGCTGTATTTTTTAATCTTTAAGTTTATTTAATAATTTTTCTAATTTATTGATATTTTCTGGTATATCTATTTCAATAGATGCTCCAAAAATAAAACCAAAATTATTATTTAGTAAATCCTCTTTTATTCCACCGCTTATATTTATATTTTTGATAAAGGATATGTTTTTTAATAATCCATTTAAATATAAATATATTGTTGAATATGAAAATCCTTTATCTGACCAGGTAAATAGATTTTCTACACTTATCGAAGAAAAATCGTTTATATTCCATATTGCAGTATTATAATTTGAAATATCACAGATTGTTACCAAGCTGGAAAAATTCACTGTTAATCTTGTACCATTTGATAATATAATTCTTTTATTTTTATACCCAATTATCCAATATAATAAAAGGAAATAGTTATCTGATAAATAAAAACCTGGAAAATATCCTAAACTAATTGCGCTTGTTAATGGAATTTGCTCAATAAAATTTGTATTAATCTTAATTTTTGCTATTCCTTCTGTTGATATTCCACCACTAATTTCAATGAAATTTAGAATTCCATAATTCAATGAAAATTTTGATTTATTAATAAAATCCAAATTTAAAATATCATCATCAATAAAAGGTAATGGGTTTATAGAGGTTATTGAAAAAAATATTAATAGTAATACACAAAATGAATAAGATAGATAGTTTTTTCATATTTTTACACCCTTTATATAATAATTCTTTGGTTTTTATTAATATCCGATTTTTTTAGGTTCAATACTGTTATAATTATAAACAGATTTAATCCAATCAATTTTTAATCCTTTCCATGTTCTTACTATATAAAAGGTTATTTCAGCATTTTCTGGATATTTTATTTTTTTTAATCCGTCTGTAACAATTGTTCTTTCTATAATTTTACCATTAGAGTCCAGAGTAATCGAGGCTATTTCTGGATTTAATATATATTTTCATATCCATATTGTGTTATTTTTATGTTTTTATAGTAATAATCTGAATCTGAAGAAAGTGCACTTTCAATATAAATCATTACTTCCTCTTTTTCTAAATCAATATAATATTTTTTCATTAAACTTTTAGCTTTTTCTGGATTTAATACTATTTTTCCTCTTTCTTCAATAATTTCATTTAAAAGTTCATTTAATCTTTCTTTTTCATAATCAATAGTATATTTAAGATAAGTTTCATATTGTCTTGTTGCTACTTCCATTGTATTATAATATTTTTCAATTATATATAAAGGATTAAAGTATAAGTTATATAATATTTTTAGCTGGAAATACAAAATTATTATTGAGATTATAAAAATTATTAATTTAAATCTAAAATTTGAATTCTTCCAATAATACCAATAATTAAATAATTCATAAGACCTCCTAAAATATATATTTATCAAATTATGGAGTTTCATAGCATATATTGTATTTCCCGTTATTTAAATGTGTAAAATAATTATCTTTTGTTATTATAACTTAGAAATACTATTGTAATTTATAAATTTTTTATAGCATACTCATTCATAAATATTTATTAAAATACTACCATCATTTAAACCTGTCAAACCAACTATATTATCAGGTATTTCATATATAACATCTTTTATTTTCCAGTTTTTAGTATTAAGTATTATTAATTTATTACTGCTATATATAGCAACATCATTGTCATTTATAAAGGTTACAAAATATGGTTCATCCATTATTATTTCTGGATAAGCATCTTTTAAATCTATTTCTTTTATTATTTTAGATTCATTATTATAGTATTCAATTTTTATATTGTTTATAAGAATTACATCTCCTTTTGTATTTACGTCTAATTTGGTTGAACCAATAAAATTCTTTTTTACCAGAGTATCATCGCTATTGGTTATATTTAAAAGATGAAGTTCTAATTTCTCTTCGCTATTTTGTATAACAAAAGATAAAAAATTATTGTTTATTTTTGATGGATCAATATCAAAATATACTGAATCTGAATAAGTTTTTATTAACTCCCATTTTTTATCTGGTAATGAGTATTGATAAATTTCCAAGTTTTTATTATTATTATAAAAAAATACTACGGAATTATCATTTGTTACAAATCGAAAAGTAGAATCATATGAAGGTATTGGGAAATTATCTAATGTAATAACATTCCATTTAACTAAATTCTCTAAATTGGAAATATATAAATTATTTCTTCCCATTTCCTTAAACAATACGATATTACCCTTTTTACCAAACGATATTTTATCAGTGTTAATATATTTCTCCATTTCTTTTAAGTATAAATATTTAATTTTGTAGTTTTCAATCTCTACTGTTTCAATAAAATTTTTAGAACTAGGAATTAAGACATTATAGTCTCCAAAAGTTAAAATAAAAGATACAATCATAATAAATACCACTAAAACTATCTTTTTCATATTACACCTCCTATTTTGATTTTTACCTTACAAGTATTTAATTTTATAAATATTTTTTATTAAATTAATGTTATTATAATAAAAATTATTTCAATATTAGTAACTAAAATATTAAATAAAAGTAAATATTAACATTTGATTCAATTAATCTGTGTATCATTAGATTGTTATTAAATACAAAAATATGGTATAATTTCCATATATTTTTATTAGGAGGTAAATATGAAAGATTATGTAGCTTTTTTTGATTTAGATAGAACTATTTTAGATAAATATAGCCCTCAATTGTATTATAAATATGAGATAAAACATGGTAAATTTTCTATTTGGGAATATTATAGAATGGGATTATTTACTGTGTTTTATAAACTTGGTTTTGAAATAAAGGATATGGAAAAGATGACAAGAGAAATGGCTTTAAGATATAAAGGGCAAAAGGTAGATGATGCTTTTGGGTTTGCAAAAAAATGGTTTGAAGAAGATGGGAAATATCATATAAGGGAAAGTATAAAAAAAGAAATTGAATATCATAGAAATAATAATGCATATCTTGTTATAATTTCTGCTTCGCCAGATTCAATAGTAAATCCAGTAGCTGAATATTTAAAATTTGATGATGCTTTATGCACTAGAACTATAATAAAAGATGGAATAATAACAGGAGAGTTAGATGTATATATGTATGAAGAAAATAAAGTTATTGAAGCTAAGAAATTATGTCAATCAAAGAATTTCAATTTAAAAGATGCATATTTTTATAGCGATTCAATATCAGATTTACCTCTTTTAGAATCAGTAGGAAATCCTATCTGTGTTTCTCCGGACTTTAGACTAAAAAGAATTGCGAAAAAAAGAAATTGGAGGATTATAGAAAGATAGGAGGGAGAATATGAATGTATATGCGAAACTTGGTGTTATTTTCCTAATTGTTAGTGGTATTTTTTATACGTTAGAAAGGATTGTAGCAAAATTCATATGGGCTTTAGAAATTTCTGCGGTTAAATTAAGCCCTTCTGGAGGATCGTACAGCTCATATCCAGATATGCCAAATTTATCAGAAAATATTTTTGTAATTGCTTTTTTAATTTTAGGTATAATTTTAATAATATGGGGGTTATTAAAAAAATAATGAGAATGGGTTTACCATTCTCATTATTTTTCAGCAACAATTTTTATTATTTCTAATATTGTTTCAACTGCTTTTTCCATTGAAGGAATTGGAATATATTCATATCTTCCATGGAAGTTGTGACCACCTGTAAAAATATTTGGACATGGTAGGCCCATATATGATAATCTTGCTCCGTCTGTTCCCCCTCTTATAGGTTTTATTATAGGTTTTACTCCTACATTTTCCATAGCTTTTTTGGCTATTTCAACAATTTCCGGATCTATTTTTTCTTTCATATTATAATAGCTATCTTTTAAATCTAATTCAATTGTGCCCTCACCATATTTTCGATTTAATAATTCTGCATTTTTTTCGCATAGCCATTTTTTATTTTCAAATAATGTCTTATCATGATCTCTTACAATCAATGTTAATTTAGCGCTATCACAATCTCCAGAAATATGAACTACATGGAAGAATCCTTCATATTTTTCTGTGTGTTGTGGAGTTTGAGCTTCAGGAAACATCATTGCTAATTCAGCTGCAATTAAAGCAGCATTAATCATCTTATCTTTAGCAGTTCCTGGATGTATACTTTTTCCGTGAATTGTATATGTAGCAGTAGCGGCATTAAAGTTTTCAGCTTCTAACTCTCCAATTTCTCCACCGTCAATTGTATATGCAAAATCTGCACCAAATTTTTCTACATTAAATTTATCAGCACCTCTACCTATTTCTTCATCTGGAGTAAATCCAACTTTGATAGTACCATGTTTTATTTCAGGGTGTTCAATTAAATATTCCATAGCAGTAATAATTTCAGCTATACCAGCCTTATCATCAGCACCTAATAATGTGTTTCCATCAGTAACAATAATTTCTTGCCCTATATAATTATTTAATGATGGAAAATCTTTAGGAGAGAGCACTATATTTTTTTCTTTATTTAAAATAATATCTCCACCTTCGTATTTAACGATTCTTGCTTTAACATCCTTACCTGTTAAAGCTGGTGCGGTATCCATGTGTGCAATAAATCCAATTGTAGGAATATCTTTATCTATATTTGAAGGAAGAGTAGCATAAACGTATCCGTTTTCATCTAATTCTACATCTTTCATTCCAATGTTTTCTAATTCTTCTTTTAAGTATTTTGCAAGTATTAATTGTTCTGGTGTAGATGGACATGTATTTGACTCTTCATTTGAAGTGGTAAAAAATTTTGTATATTCAATAAATCTATCTTGTACTTTTTTCATATTTATACTCCTTTCAATATAATTTATTTAATTAAATATAACAAATTTATGATTAATTGTCAAATTGAAAATCCTTTATTTTTAGTAATCTATCTTCATTTACATCGTATTCTTTGAAGTTATCGTTTGATAAAATATAATAATTATATTTATTTGAAATATACACAATCATATCATCAGCAGGTGAATTAAAGTATACTCTTTTCTTTTCAGATAATAATTTAAGAGAATTTTTATCTTCTAAAAAAAACTCTATATTATTATCAAAAACAATATGAACAGGAAAGAATACAATCTTACCTAAAAATAGATTTTCTAGTATATCTAATAATAGATTTAATGAATTTTTATTTTCATATCGTACTATGTTACTTCCATCTATTACTAAACCTTTAATAGAATCAGTATTAAATAGTTTATAATGATAATACGAAAAATTTTTTAATTGTATATTTAAAAGATGTTGTTCAAATTCATTTAAACTATTATAAATGTCTAAGACTTTTTTTAAATAGCTTTTTTTGTCTTCTAAAGGGTCAATTTTCAATATTTCATCTAATAAATTTTGAATAAACGGATTTTTTTCATCCAAAGGTACATATGTCATTAAAGCATATAGATCTATATAATCTTTAAATGGTAATTTTTTAAATATTACATCTGGTTTGTATAATTCTATTCCATATTTTTTTAATTTTTCTTCATATCCACCAGGTGGAAATTTATCTGGAAACATTAAAAATTTGATCATATCAATATCTTGGTCAAATAAATTATAATATTTTTTTAAATCTCTAATTCTATTTTCTTTTGGTTTTTCTACTATATGTATTAAAAGAAACTGTAAATCATTTAAATGTTTTCTTAGGATTTTTCTTTCAGCGTTTTTACTTAGAAATCTAAAAATAGATAGTAATTTTCTAGTGTTTAATTTTCTTGGTTTTAATAACCATTTATTTACATTAATTACTTCTTTTCTTATTTTATTTTGATGATCAATAAAATCTTTTTCTTCTATAATTTTTAAAATTTGGCCAAAACCCATTTTATTTACTCCTTTATTTTGGTGTATAATATAATATAAAAAGAATTGATGGTGAATATAATGGATAAAGAAAATCTTAAAAAAATATATACTATATTAATAATAATCCTAACTTTTATATGGGGTGGAATTGTATTATTATATGGGTTAATTTTATATGGTATTATATATATATTAAATCTATTATTCAGAAAATTACCAATTGAATCCAAGGATTTTAAAGGACCATATACATATACATATAAAATATTTGGGAAAAATGAATTAAAGTTAGACATATATTATCCCAAAGAAAAAAAAGAAAAATATCCAGTTGTTTTTTTTACACATGGTGGTGGATGGGTATCAGGTTTTAGAAATCAAAGGAACAACATTTCTTGGTGTAGGTTTTTAGCTTCAAAAGGATTTGCAGTTGTTTCTATAGATTATAGGCTTGGAATATCCTATACAATGAACGAGATACTTTCTGATTATACTGATGCATTAAATTATATCAAAAAAAGTGCAGATAAACTATATCTTGATAAAAACAATATTGTTTTAATGGGATTATCTGCTGGAGGTCATCTAACATTATTATACTATGCTTTTAATACATTTTTAAATAATACTGAAAAGATAGAAGGAATAAGAGGTTTAGTATTATATTATGCACCAGGTAATTTAATGCAAATGTTTGATAAAAATGTTAAATCAATATTTGCAAAAGTTGCGACTGCTACAACTTTAAAAGGATTACCAAATAAAACAAAAGAGGGTGAATATATATATTATTCCCCAGTATTTTGGATAAATGAAAATATGAAACCAATTTTATTGGTTCATGGTCAAAAAGATAGAACAGTTCCTGTGTTATCAACTATAGAATTATTTAAAAAATTAAAAGAAAAAGGAATAGAAACAAAGATACTTATTCATAAAAATGGTGATCATGCTTTTGAATTTGAAAATAATGATATACAAACTATTAAAATTTTAGATGAAACAATTAAATTTATAAGGGGTTTGATAAAATATGAAAATTGATTTTTCATATGAAAAGAAAAAAATAGATTATATTTCGGGATTTATTTTTAAAGGAAAACATTATAGATGTAATTATGTTAGATTTAAAACATTATATAGAAATCCAGCTGAAGGTACAGAAACAGTAGAATTGTATAATTTTGAACCTAAAGATAAAATATTGGCATCTGCTTTGATTCTTCACGGTTTAGGTAGTGCTAATATTAAATATATGATATGGCTTGCACGTAGATTATCAAGTGTAGGAATAAACACCACTATATTAATATTGCCAGGTAATTACACAAGAGTTGATAAAAATTCAGTAAGCGGAAGAAGTTACTTGTGGCCTGATTTAAATGTTATGTATAAATTTTGGGAAAATGGTGTAATTGATGCGTTATCTACTTTGGACTTATTAAAACAAGAAGGCTATTGGAAAAAAGAAAATATATTAATAGGTTATTGTTTGGGTGGAATGATAGGGACTATTGTTGAAGCATTAAATCCTCAATTAAAACACTTTTTATTAATGACAACAGGGGGTAATTTACCAGAAATATTGTATAATTCACCAGCTACAAAATTTGTTAGAAATTTAATAAAAAAAGGATTTAAAGATGAATTTGGATTACATGATTCTAAAAAAATATACAACATATATAATGAGCAATTTCCAAAAGTAAAGAACATGACTATAGATGAAATACTAAATTCTGATAATATTCATCCATTGTTTAGGGTGGATCCATTATCATATGCTCATTTAATTGACTCATCTAAGGTTATGTTTGTAGAAGCATTATTTGATAAAACATTATCTAGACAAAGCAGAAAGATGTTAGCTAAAGAATTTAAAGGTGCCAAACATTATATAATTCCAAGTGGACATGTTACATGGTTGCCTTTTGAATTTCTGCTAGCTAAAAAAATTATTTCAAAACTAAATATAGAAGATCTTAGGTTAAAGTCTAGATTATATGGCTTTGATGAGATTGATGAGGCTTTGGATGAAGGGGTAGATAAAAAATAAGGAGGACGAAATGAAAAAAATATTTGATTATCAAATGACAGTTTCAATTATATTGAGTATTTTGCTGCTTATATTTTTCCCAATAACATTTGAATTCCAATTAAAAAATATTATTATAATATTTTTATTAACATTTATTTCAGATAATATTGTAGTTAAATGGAAGAATAAAGACAGGTTAGTTTCTAATTTGCCTGGATTTATTGTTGCATATTTATTTGGTAGCCAATATATTTTATTAGCATCCATTATTACGCTTCTTAGATTAGATAATATAAATATAATAAAAAGAATAAAAAAGTTTTTAGTATACTTTTCAATGTATTATGGATCATATTTACTAGTAAATATGATAAATATAAACATTTATGGGAAAGTTCTCTTATTTGCTATTATTGCAAAATTAATTAATACTTTAATTACGGATATATATAAATTTAAATTAGAAGTATTTAGTGTTGAATTGTTATTCTTTTTGACTGCTACACCAAGTATATATTTTTATTTGATGAGTAATAATGAAATTATTAAATATTATTTCTTATTTCAAAATTTAATATTTTTAGAAATATATTATTTTATTACTAAATATATATATGAAAAGGAAGAGGAAACCATAAAAAATCAAAGGTTAAATAAATTTAATGAGATAATGTTTGAATTTTCAAATTTATTATATTCAAAAACGCTCCATTTTTCTGATAAAAAATTATTTTTTGATGTTGCAAAATTTCTTAATGAAAAGTTTGAGTTTAACTATATTTTAATATCGAAAATAAATTATAATGAAAATTTAATTGAGAGAGTTGCATATTCTGGTTTTACAGAAAAGGAATTTGAAGAATTAAAGAGCAAAGAAGTAAAAGCATCTGAAATTATAAATAATATATTTAGCAATGTTAAATATAAATATGGAGAAGTATATTTTATACCAAATGTAATAAATAAGGTTAATAGTGATAATTATTTTATTATTGAAAATAATGTTAATATTGATACATATTCTGACGAAGATTATAGATGGGATTCGAAAGATCTATTGTTAATTACTCTTAGAGATAAAGATGATAACATATTTGCATATATTTCCTGCGATTCACCTAAAAGTGGTTTAAGACCAACAAAAGAAGAAATGTTGATTTTATCTGTTTTAGGAAGGATTGTATCAATGATTGTATCTCATAAAGAGCATTATATTGAGATGAAGAAATTAAGTGAATTAGATCCTATGACAAAATTATACAATCCATCAAAGTTAAATGCTGATTTAGAATATTATGAAAATAATAAAAAAATAATTTCTTTAGCTTTTATTGATTTAGATGATTTTAAAAAAATTAATGATACATATGGTCATTTAAAAGGTGATGAAATATTAAAAGAGGTTTCAAATATTATAAAAAATTCAATTAGAGAAACAGATAAGGCTTATAGATATGGAGGAGATGAATTTATAATAATTTTTGAAAATATTGATAAGCAAAAAGCAAAAATTATAATGGAAAGAATTAAAAATAATTTAGTGGAAAAAAATATAACATTTAGTGTAGGTATAGTAGATGATAGTAATATTTCTATTAAAGATTTAATAAAAAAAGCAGATGAAAAAGCGTATATTGCAAAAAAAACTGGTAAAAACAAAATAGTATGTTAAAGAAATATTAAAGGTTAAATATTATAATATATATAAAATTATATTTATTATAAAAGCGAAGTGATAAAATGAAAAAAATAATTTTAATTATGCTTGTTATATTTTTTGTTAATATATCTTTTTCAATAACTATAGGTTTATACTTATCAAATCCTATAGTGATAAATGAAGATGAAGGATTTTTAAATGATATTATTAAAAATATAATGGATAAAAGTGGAGTTAAATATAATATAATATTGGATTCTCAGAAAAACTTATTAGAAAAATTATCAAGAAATGAAATAGATGCAGTAGCTCCTTTGGGTTATACTGATGAAAGAGCAAAAAAATACTACTTTAATAAGGAACCTTTATTTTTTGAATGGGCAGTTGTTTATATTAGAAAAGGATTAAATTTAGATAGTATTTTAGATTTGTCTAATAAAAAGATTGGGGTTATGAAAACAGATATCTTTTATGAAGGAAAAGATGGGATAAAGGAAATAATTACGAATTTTAAATTAAATGTAGAATATGTTGAATTTGATAATTATAATGATATATTAAATGAACTTAATAAGGGTAATATTGATGCCGGAGTTATACCGAGATTTTTTGGTTTAGTAGAAGGTAAAAAATATAATAATATATTAAAGACATCTATTATATTTAAACCCATAACAGGTTATATTATGTATAGAAAAGATGAAAATTTGAAATTAATTTTTGATAATTTTGATAATGAATTAAAAAAAATAAAAGAAGATAAGTCATCATTTTATTACACAACATTTGAAAAATATTTTGGTTCTGTTGTTAAGGATAAAATTCCAGAATGGTTAAAACTAACTTTAATAATATCTCTTATTATTTTTGGAATAGTTATTATATTGTTTTATATAAATTCTAAAATATTAAAAAGAAAAGTATATGAAAGAACTAAAGAATTAAATGAAACATTATTTGATTTAGAGGAAAAAATAAAGGAATTGAATAGTTCAAAAGAACTCATTGAAAAGATAGTTAATCTTTCCCCTAATCCTATATTTATAAAAGATTTAGAACAAAATATAATATTTTGTAATAATGCTTTTGCTAAATTATTAAATAAGAATAAGGAAGATTTAATAGGTAAAAATTTATTTGATGAACTTAATAATAATTATATTGAAATGTCATTAATTAATGATTTAGAAAATATTATTAATGAAAAAGAATATAAATATAATAAAATTAATTTGAAAATTAATAATAAACAATGTTATTTTAATGAATATAGAAGTCCTATACAAATAAATGGTGAGAATATAGGGTTATTAATATTATGGGTAAATATTACAGAAAATGTAAAATATCAAAATTATTTAGAAAAGTTAAATGAGAAATTATTTAAAATGATAAATGTTGTTCAAAAATTAGGAAATAAAAATATAGAAATACATGAATATTTTGAAGAATTACTTAATTTAGCTATTGATTTATCAGAAAATGCAGAAGGAGGAAGTTTATCTATTATAGAAGGAGAGAGCTGGAAGTATATCTCAGCAGTAGGTCATGATATAAAAACTTTAAAAAATTTAGAATTAAAAAAAGATTATATGATACAAACAGATGAGGATTTAAAGATTTTTAATGGAGAAGAATTGGAAAAATTTAATGAAAAAATGTTTAAAAATAAGAAAGAAAAGGAATTATTTTTTAGTTCTATAAAACCAATAAAAGAGGTAATGATTGCAACAACTAAAATTGATAACAATAAAACGTTATCATTTGCTTTAGATATATTAAAGGGAAGCGAAAAACATTTCAATGAAAATGATAAAAGAATATTTTATGCATTAATAAATATTGCAAAAAATACATTAAAATTAAAATTAAATATAGATCAAGTAAAAAATGCTTATTTAAATTTTGCAAGAAAATTAGCAGTTATTGCTGAAGCACATGATGATGTTACTGGATCTCATATATATAGAGTTGGTGAATTGGCTCAATATATAGCAATTAAATTAAATTTGCCCGAAGATAATATTATTGAGATTAAAGAGTTTTCGCCATTGCATGATATAGGAAAAATTTTTATACCTTTAGAAATATTGAATAAAAAATCAAGACTCACAGAAAAAGAATATGAAATAATGAAAAAGCACACAATATATGCTACTAAATTATTAGGAGAGGATGCATATTTTGAAACAGCTTTGAAAATCGCATTATATCATCATGAAAAATATAATGGAAAAGGTTACCCGTTTGGTTTAAAGGGAGATGAAATTCCAATAGAAGCTCAAATAGTATCTTTAGTAGATGTATATGATGCATTGCGTTCAGAAAGACCATATAAAAAAGCTTATTCTCACGAAAAAACTCTTGACATTATATTAAATGGCGATGATAGAACATCTCCTGCTGATTTCAATCCAAAAATATTAGATATATTAAAAAAATATTCTAATGAAATAAAAATAATATATGATACGTTTTTAGATTAAGCCACAATTGTGGCTTTGATTTTTTTAATATTAAAAAAACAAAATTGTTATATTATTGTATTGACAAATATATACATTTTGTATATAATTCCTTTGAAGGTAATATGACTTATTTAGTTGAAATTGGAGGTAAATATGGATCAAGTAAATAATAAATGTAAGGTATTTAATAAAAGTGGGAAATTAATATGTGATTTACTTCTAATATTGATAGCTGAAAATCCAAGTTATGGATATGAATTATCAAATAGGCTGTGTGAAATGGGAATTACAATTCCTGAAGGAGTAGGTCAAAAAGGAAGAGTGTATAGAGCATTATCAGATCTTGAAAAAAACAATGAGATAGAGTTTGATTGGGATATGACTTCAAGTCCTCCCAGAAAAATATATAAAATTACTAAAAAAGGTAAAGAAAGAATAAAAGGGTTTATTATTGAGATGGAAGAGCAAATAGAGGTTTTGAAAAATTTTGTAAAAATAGCGAAAGAAAATATATAAATTATTGGAGGTGTTTTTAATGGAAAGATTATTAGATGATAAAACATTAGAACAAGTAAAGGATTTATTGTCAGAAATGAAAGGTAGAGTAAAAGTATTATTATTTGAAAAAGAAAATTGCGAATATTGTGATGTAACAAAACAATTATTTACTGAATTAAAAGATGGAGTGGATAATATTGATTTAGAAGTTCATCATATAGATTCTCCAATTTCTGAAGAATATAATATTGATAAAACATTAGCTCCTGCAACAATAATTTTAGCATCAAATGGAAGTGATTTAGGAGTAAGATTTTATGGAATCCCATCAGGACATGAATTTAGTACATTATTGCAAGATTTAATATTATTATCAAAAAATGGTGAAGTTGAATTTTCTGAAGATACAGTTAATAAATTAAAAGCAATTGACAAGAAAATGAGATTAAGAGTATTTGTAACACCAACATGTCCATACTGTCCAAGAGCAGTTTTATCAGCTCATCAAGCAGCAATGATTAATGAAAATATAAACGGTGAAATGATTGAAGCAAACGAATTTTTTGATCTATCTAGCAAACACAATGTAAGTTCTGTTCCTCATACAGTTATTGAAGTATTTAATAATGGTGAATGGGAAGTAAAAGGTGAATTTATAGGGGCTTATCCTGAACCAAACTTTGTAGAAGAAGTATTAAAAGCTGTGGAGGGATAATAAATGTTTTTTGATTTGGGTTCCTCTAAAAGTAAAAGCAATTTAAAGGAATACTATGATATGGTTATTATTGGTGGAGGACCTGCAGGTGTAGCAGCAGGGATATATGCTGTTCAAGGTGGAATTAAACCTTTAATTATTGAAAAAGATTTAGATGGTGGTCAGGTAAATTTAACGGAATACGTTGAAAATTACCCAGGTTTTACATCTATAACCGGTGAAGAATTAGCAGAAAAATTTGGTGAACATGCAAAAGAATTTGGAGTTGAATTTCACTACGGTGAAGTTATAAACGTAGATTTTTCTAAAGAAGAAAAAATTATATCTTTAGATGATGGTAATATTGTTAAAGCAAAAGTAGTTGTTATAGCTACAGGTGCTACTCCAAGAAAATTAGGTGTTCCTGGTGAAAAAGAATTTGCTGGTAGAGGTGTTTCATACTGTGCAACATGTGATGGACACTTCTTTAAAAATCAAAAAGTTGCCGTTATAGGTGGAGGTAATACAGCAGTTGAAGAAGCATTATATCTTTCAAAAATAGCAAAAGAAGTATATATTATTCACAGAAGAGATGCTCTTAGAGCTGATAAAATATATCAAGAAAAAGCATTTAATACAGAAAATATTAATTTTATATGGAATACAGTAGTTAAAGAAATTAAAGGCGATAAAAAGGTAAATAAATTAGTTTTAGAAAATCGTGAAACAGGAGAAGTTACAGATTTTGAAGTTGATGGTGTATTTGTATTTGTAGGAGTATTACCAGTAACTCAATTATTCAAAGATAAAATAGAATTAGATGAATTTGGATACATTATCACAGACAAACATATGGAAACAAATGTAAAAGGCGTATTTGCTGCAGGAGATGTGGTTCAAAAAGATTTAAGGCAAATAATCACTGCAGCAGCAGATGGAGCTATTGCGGCATCCTTTGCAGTAAGAGAATATTTTAATTAATTAATAAAAAATAACCTCGGAGATTTTCTCTGAGGTTATTTTTTTATATTAAATCATTTTTTTTCTAAAAATACTTTAAATAAATGATGTTGTAAAAAATATAGATATTTCACAAAGTATTGTGTAAAGAAAAAGTTAAGACACAATATATTGTGGTATAATGATAAATGATGAAAATTATAAGGGGGTATTTTTGTGGAACAATTATATAATTTAGAAAGTTTTTTGGATTTTTTCTCTGATATAAATCCATCTGAAAATGCAGAAAGAATTTTAAGGGATAGGTATTTTTTAAAAGATGGAAATGGTAAATATCTTGAACATTCTTGGGATGATATTTCAAGAAGGGTTTCTAGATATATAGCAAGTGCAGAAATATTATATACAGAAGATATTGAAAAAATAAGAAATGTTGAAAAAATATATTTTAAACTAATAAAAAGTAGGGTTTTTTTGCCAAATAGTCCAACATTATTTAATGCTGGAAAAACACTTTCCAGAGATGTTTTTGAAAAAAAGTTAGAAGATATGACTTTAGAAGATTATAATTTTATTTTTAATTCGAGAAATAGACATAATATGTTATCTGCATGTTTTGTTGTGCCACTTGAAGATTCAATGGAAGGTATTTTTAATGCAGTAAAAGATGCTGCATTAATTCAAAAATATGGTGGCGGTGTTGGATATGATTTTTCAGTATTAAGACCAAAAGAAAGTTCTATAGCAGGAACAGGTGGTAAATCATCGGGTCCTATAAGTTTTATGCATGTGTTTAATACAACCGCATCAACTATAGAACAAGGTGGTGCAAGGCGCGGAGCTCAAATGGCAGTAATGAGATATGATCATCCAGATGTTATAGATTTTATTAACTCGAAAAAAGATAATGATGGTAAATCAGTTCTCAATTATTTTAATATATCTGTGAATTTCGATAATCCTGAAGAGTTTTTAAAAAAATTAGAAAATGATGAAGAAATTGAACTAACACATCCAAATTCAAACATAAAAAGAACAATTAAAGCAAGAGAGTTTTTTGATTTAATTGCTAATAATGCATGGAAGTCTGGAGATCCAGGGATGTTGTTTTTAGGAAGACATAATAAATATTATGCATTGGGAGATGTAACTCCAGTTAGTGCAACAAATCCTTGTGTTATAGGAGATACAAAAATATTAACAGATAGAGGATTAATAAATGCTAAAGATCTAACAACTGATATGAAAGTGTGGAGCCCAATTTCAAAACAATTTTTAAATATAGAAAAAGTGATTGACCAAGGCATTAAACCTGTGAAAAAAATAATATTAAAAAATGGTATAGAATTAGTAGCAACATATGATCATAAGGTTTATACAGAAAATGGTTGGGTTGAGATAAAAAATCTTAATGTAGGAGATAAGGTTAATGTAGTTAATGATCAAATAGAATTTGAAAAATCAAAGTTTAAAAAATCAATACTTGAAAAATCAATAATAGAAGAAAATCAATATATATCTTTAATTATGTCTAAGAATTTTTCATCATTTAAAGAAATAATGAAAAAAGAAATTTCTACATTGGAAAAAGAAATTTTTGAAATAATTTTTGAATCTGAAAAAGAAATTCAAAAGAATTTTTTAACATTATTGTTTTCTGCAAATGGTTCTGTAGATAATTCAGAAGGTTCTATTAGCCTATCTAGTAGTTCAAAAAAAGTTCTTCAAAATGTTCAATTGTTGTTATTGGTTTTTGGAATTAATTCTACATTAACACTTGAAAATGATTATAATAAAGAATATAAATTACTTATTTCTGGTGAGGATTCTTATAAATTTTATGATGAAATAGGTTTTGTTGATGAAAAACAATTAAATATGTTAATTTCTAAAAGGCATAATAATAATTTTATTGAAATTGCTGAAATTATTGATGCAGGTGAAGAAAGAGTATATGATATTACAGCAGGACCTGATTATGTATGGGTTACAAATGGGATTTTATCATATGATTGTGGGGAAGAACCTTTACCTCCATATGGGAGTTGTAATTTAGGTTCTATTGATATTGCAAAAGTAGTAGATTTTGTTGAATTAGGGAACCCAGAAGGCGAAAATAATGAATTGTATAAGGAATTAATATATTGGACAGCAAGGTTTTTAGATAACGTAATAGATATAAATGTATATCCACTTGAAAAAATAGATAAAGTCTCAAAAGAGCAAAGATTTATAGGTTTAGGTATTATGGGACTTGCCGATGCTATGTATAAAAAAGATTTACCATATAATTCTGAAGAAGGCAGAAGGTTTATGGCAGAAACATTGGCTCAATTTGCATATTATTCGCATTTGGCGAGCACTGAATTAGCAAAGGAAAGAGGTAATTTCCCATTATTTGAAAAGTCAAAATATAAAGATGGGTTTATACCTTTTCCTATGTTAGATGATGAATTTTCAGAGAATATAAGAAAATGGAATAAATTAATAAAAGAGCACTTTTTTAAAGATGCAAAAAAGTATAAGAGAAATGTTCAAGTAAATACAGTAGCGCCAACAGGATCCATATCTAATATTGCAGATACTTCAAGTGGAATAGAACCTAATTTTATGCTTGCATATATTAGATATATGACAGATAAAGAGGGTAATAGAGTACCGCTTCCATATATGAATAAAATATTGAGAGATAAATTAGATGGTGACTTAAACAGCGAATTAGAAGCAGAAATTATTGAAAAAGGATCTTTGCAAAATATAGATGGAATACCTGAAGAAATAAAGAGAGTATTTGTAACAGCTATGGACATTTCTGGGATGGATCATTTATTAGCTCAAAATGTTATTCAAAGTTATTTAGATGCATCATGTTCTAAAACAATTAATTTACCAAAAGAGGCAACTGTTGAAGATATAAAAGAAATATATAAAAAAGCAATGGAATTAAATCTAAAAGGTATAACAATATACAGGGATGGTTCATTAGAAACACAGGTTCTTACTAAGGCTAAAAAACAAGATGAAAAGAAAGTTACATTTTTTGTATTGGATGAAAAACATAAATTACGTGCAAGGCCAAGAAAAGAGACGTTAAAAAGTGTAACTAGAAAATTCAAAACAGAGTCTGGAACTGTGTATATTACAGTATCTTTTGATGATAATGGTGAGGCTATAGAAATATTCCTATCCGATGGAACAGAAACAGCTGAAATTATTGGTAGATTATCTTCTATTGCTTTAAGATCTGGTGTTTCTGTTGATGAAATATTAGAACAATTATCTAAAGTAAAAGGAACATATTGTAAAGGTATATCCAAAGAAATAAAAAGTGCATTAGATGATTTTGAAGCATTATGGCAAGAAAATGAAGTTGAGGTATTTCATGTTGGAAAACCTTTGAGCAAAGAAGAAGTTGAAAAATTTGTTCATGCTAATAAGCTTGAATATACAAAAGGATATTATGTTGACACAGAAGGAAATGTATATTGTCCAACGTGTTTAAGTAAAAATTCATTACTAATGACAGAAGGATGTATGTCTTGTAAAACATGTGGATGGTCAAAATGTTCATAATTAAAATGTTCATAATTAAATAGTGTTCATATAAAAATTGAATTATTTTAATTATTTAATGGTATACTAATATTGACATTTAAATATAGAGGTGAGAAAAATGGCAAAATGCAAAAATTATCATGAAGCAGCAATTGAAGGAGCAAATGACGGTATTTTTCATGGCGATCATATACATCCAACAGTAATGTTATGGACATCATTAGATGAAGAAAAAATAAAAAAATTAGTAGAAAAAGTATCTGAATTTGATGCTGATTATGCAAAAGATTTGGAAGATATGTTAAAAGAATATAATGTTGAAGTAGAAGATGTAG
Organism: Marinitoga sp. 38H-ov; assembly: GCF_011057715.1. Lineage (NCBI taxonomy): Bacteria > Thermotogati > Thermotogota > Thermotogae > Petrotogales > Petrotogaceae > Marinitoga > Marinitoga sp. 38H-ov. Next base: position 33,670 of record NZ_LNGH01000054.1, on the reverse strand, counting down.
CAATACCTTTTCCATTTTCATTTGAAAGTGAAGAAGAATTTGAAATGGCTGAAAAATTATTAAAAGACGTATCTGATATTACAGAAGCAAAAGCATATTCTTTTATTGTTGAAGCTATGAGTATAGATGATGAAGAGGATACAGTACCTTCAATATTTACTGAATGTAAAGAAGGAGAAATATACTTAACTTTGTTTGATTGGGAGTATAATAGAGTAGATGAAGAAGAATATAATAGCTCAGATGAAGATATTCAAAGTTTTAGATTAAGTATATTTAATTAAAAAGGAATGGCTAGGCCATTCCTTTTTTAATTGGTTTTTAAATGGCTTTTAAATCTTTTGGATCAGTTGATTTACCAAAGAATCTTAAAATAGCCCATACTGAAGCAAATCCTAATATTAATGTAATCCAAATAGGTAATCCAATACCTACTAAAATATATCCAACTGCTGCAACTGAAGCAACTGTTACGGCATATGGTAATTGAGTTTTAACGTGATCAATATGATCAGATGATGATGCCATTGAAGACATAATTGTTGTATCTGAAATAGGAGAACAATGATCTCCGAATGTTGATCCTGTTAATACAGCACCTAATGTAGCAAATACTAATGTTGATGGGGCGTTTCCAGTATAAGCTGCTGCTAAAGGAATAGCTAAAGGTAACATAATAGCCATTGTACCCCAAGATGTACCAGTAGCAAATGCAACTATAGATGACATAATAAATACTAATACAGGAACTGCCCAACCAGGTAAAGATGAAGATACGACTTGTACTAAATATTCAGCTGTTCCTAAATCAGAGGCAATAGAACCAATTGACCATGCTAAAATTAATATAATTGTGGTAATAACTAATGATTTTGCACCTTCTACCCATGCTTCTAAAGCTTTTCTTAATGTCATAATACCTTGAGAAACAGCCATTATAACAGCAACTATACTTGCTAAAGCAGATGCCCAAATTAAAGCAGCTGAAGCATCGGCGTTACCAAATGCATTTCTAATTCCTTCTAAATTAAATGGCTCTTCTAATCCACCACCAGAATACCATAATCCAACAAATGCAAAAATAATTAATGTTAAAATAGGTACTAAAGCGTTTGATACTCTTAAAGGAATATCACTATTATCTAATTCTTTTTCAAAATCTGTAGATAACATAGGTTCAGCGCCATCAGCTAAAACCTTTCCAGTTAATCTAGCTCTTTTTTCTGCTTCATACATAGGACCAAAATCTCTCATTAAGAAACCAACCATAAATACCATAAATAATGCAAATAATCCATACATTCTATATGGGATTGATTGGAAGAATACACCGTATGGGTTTACATCTGTTCCCAATGCGTTGAATGCATCACCAATTAATCCTAATTCATAACCAATCCATGTAGATATTGCTGCCATTGTAGCAACAGGAGCAGCTGTTGAGTCAACAATATATGATAATTTTTCCCTAGAAACATTTAATTTGTCTGTTAAAGGTCTCATAGTAGGACCAACGATAAGAGTATTGGCATAGTCATCGAAGAATACAACAACACCCATTAAAGCTGTAGCTAATTGAGCACTTCTAGCAGTTTTAGCTTTTTTAGCAAGTGCATTAGCGATAGCTCTTGTACCTCCCATTTTTGCAATAACTCCAACCATACCACCAATTGTTAATGTAAAAATAATGATACCAGCATGCCATCCATCAGCAAGAGCGTTTACTGGATATTCAAAAGTTTTTGTATAACTTTCAATAAGTTTCATGAAAAATCCAGAACTGGATGTGGCAAATACATTAATTACTGCTCCAGAAAAAATACCTAATAACAATGAAAGAATAACTTCTTTAGTAACAAAAGCTAAAACAATAGCTAGTAGTGGAGGAATAATTGACCAAAAACCATAATTTATTGTTTCAGTATCCCCCCCGTTTGCAAATGCTAAAGCAGACATTAGTAAAAATGTCGCCAGGATAAAAATTACCCAAATACGTTTTTTCATAGAACCCCTCCTTAAATAAGTTATATAATGAAAATTATAATAAAAAAAGCCTTCATTAGAAGGCCGTTTGAAATAAAGTAATTTTATTCCAAACGGCTCTCCGCATTAAGCGACAGTTATATAAGTATTCCTTATATAACCAGGCGTATAAGGTGGGTAAGCCTTATACCCTTCGGCAACTTCGCCTTTCATCTATCCCAAACCTACCCAAGCGATGGATAGATTACTCATCTTAGTTGCGCCTCCGTTTGTTATTAAAGATTATTAAATTTTGGGTAGAGTTTATCAGAAAAATATTTCTATTATATTTCTGTAATATAAAAATATATATGGTAAAAAATAAAATGAGTTTATATAAAAGCAAAATACTTAACCTCCCAGAAAAGATATTAACTTAAAATACAAAATTTAAATTATTATATCATAAAACCGCAAAATATGTCAAAAAAGATTAATATATCAAATGTTTGATAATTGTTATTAATGGATGTTAATCACTTTCTTTCTATATATTCTAAGAAATAATTAATAAATTTGTATTTTTAGAATAACAATTATTTAATATAAATATATTATTATATATCCGGATATGCGAATATATGAAAGGAGGGATTATTTTGATAGATGAATTAATGAAGATATTATCAGATAAAACAAGATTAAGAATAATTAATATTTTAAGTTTAAAACCAAGATGTGTATGTGAATTGACAGAAATTTTGGATTTACCACAATCAACAATATCCAGACATTTATCAAAAATGAAATTGTTTAAATTAGTTTTAACAGAAAAAGATGGTGTTTTTATAAAATACAAATTAAATAATGAATTTTTGGAAAAATATTCATTTTTAAATTATCTTTTAGATGATTTAAAAAATGAATTCAAAGAGGATTTAATTAAATCAGAAAAAGTAATTATAAAAGATGGAGTTTGTGTTATAAAATAATGGAGGTGTTTTATGAAAAAAGAGTTAAGATTATTCTTTTTAATTCTTTTAGCATTTTTAGCTTTCTATTTTATCCCTTTTACAAGTGAAGAGGTTCACAAAGCGATTATTGGCGGTTTTGAAATGCTTCATGATTATGCAAGGCAACATGTTTTATTATGTCTTGTTCCAGCATTTTTTATAGCAGGAACAATATCTGTTTTTGTAAGTAAAAATGCAATATTAAAATTATTAGGTCCTAAAGCTAAAAAAATAATAGCATATCCAGTGGCGGCAGTTTCTGGAGGAATATTAGCAGTTTGTTCCTGTACTATTTTGCCTTTATTTGGAGGAATATATAAACGTGGTGCAGGAATTGGACCAGCTATGGCATTTTTATTTACGGGTCCTGCAATTAATGTAGCAGCTATATTTTTGACAGGAAATGTATTAGGTTGGGAATTATCATTTGTTAGATTATTTGCTACTATAGTTTCTGCTGTATTTATTGGATTAATAATGCAAACTATATTTAAAGAAACAGGTGAAGGTGGATTTGTATTTGGTCAAGATAGTGAAATACCATGGCAAAAAACATTATTATTTTTAGGCTTTCAAATGGCTTTTTTAATAACAGGAAGCTTAAAAATAAATATAACATTAAAAAGTATATTAATGACAATTTTTGCGATTATATCAGTAGGTATAGCTTTAACCTTTGATAAACAGCATCAAAAAGAGTATATTAGTGAAACATGGGATTTTACAAAAAAAATATTGCCATATTTATTTGTAGGAGTTTTTGTCGCAGGAGTTATTTCAGTATCATTGCCAGAAAATGTTGTTCATACATTATTAGGTGGAAATAGATTGTTTTCTAACTTATTTGCATCAGTATTTGGAGCATTAATGTATTTTGCTACATTAACAGAGGTTCCAATAATACAATCATTAATGTCTTTGGGTATGGGAAAAGGTCCTGCATTAGCATTGTTTATGGCTGGTTATACATTAAGTCTTCCAAATATGATTGTATTAACAAAATTATTAGGTAAAAAGAAAGCATTTACTTATTTTGCATTAGTTGTTATTTTTTCAACAACATGGGGATTAATTTATGGAAATTTATTTTAAAAATTTTTTGAATGAGGAGGGCATTATATGAAAATAGAAGTTTTAGGTTCAGGTTGTCCAAGATGTAAACAAACATATAAGATTATGGAAATGGCTATGGATGAAACAGGAACAAACGCTGAGCTAATTTATGTTACAGATATAAATGAAATTATTTCTAAAGGCGTAATGTCTACTCCAGCAGTAGCAATAGATGGAAAAATAGTAGTTTCTGGAAAAATACCTACATTAGAAGAAGCAAAACAACTGTTAGAACAATAAAGAAGATGGCATCAAGCCATCTTCTTGTTTATATATTCTAATCCAGCAGTATTTAAGAAATTCCATGGTTTATTAAAATGTGGTTGGAAAAAGAAATCAATAAATGCTAATTCTTCCATTTTCATTTTATTTTGTATTACCACAGACATAGTATTTATTGATTGAGTTAAATCAGCTTTTGAACATATTTGAGCACCTAAAATTTTGCCATTTTTCTTTTTATACACAACTTTAAAAATTAATTTTTCATATGTTGGCATGAATTCAGGTCTATTATTTTCTGTTATTATTATTGACTCAACGTCTAAACCTTGAGATTTTGCCATTGTTTCAGTTAATCCTGTAGCAGCAATATTATTTTCGTATATTTTAATTCCAGATGTACCTTGTGTTCCTAAGTGTTTTAATCTTTTTTCTTTTAAGTTATGTGCAGCAATTGTTCCCATTCTGACAGCGTTTGTAGCTAATGGAATATACTCGTATTCTTTTAATGGATTATAATATACAGCACATGAATCACCTGCAGCAAAAACATCTTTTTCGCTTGTTCTCATATATTCATCTACAATAATTGCACCATTCTCTAACATTTTTAATTTATTTTTAAATAAATCAGTATTTGGTTTAAATCCCATAGATAGAATTACCAAATCAGCTTTATGTTCTCTTTTTGATGTAATAATCTTTTTAACCTTGTTATTTTCACCTTCAAATTTAATAACCTTTTCACCTAAAGCTAATTTGATGCCATGTTCTTTTAATGCACTTTCTGCAATATCTGTAAATTCTTTATCTAAATATCTGCTTAATATTCTATCTTCAATATCTATTAAAGTAACATTTTTTCCCTGTTCTCTAAATGCTTCAACTAATTCTACCCCGATGTATCCCGCACCAACAACAACAACATTTTTTACTTCATCCATTTTCTTTATTATTTCCTCTGCATGATAAAAATTTTTTGACAATAATATATTATCCATATGAATTCCTTCAATTTTTGGAATTACTGGCCATGATCCAGTAGTTATAATTAGTTTATCATATGAGTCTTCAAATGTTTCATTTGTCTCTAAATTTTCTACAAGTAATTTTTTATTTAAAAAGTCAACATCTTTTACATTATGTCTCATTTTTGTATTAATTCCTAAACTTCTTAATTGTTCAGGAGAAGAATAAAATAATCCATTTGGATCTTTTACAACTCCTTCAACATGTAATGCAATACCACATGATAAAAAGGATATATTATCATTTCTTTCATATACTGTAATTTCAGCATCTTTATATAACTTTGACGAATTTATAGCAGCAGCTGTTCCTGCATGTGTACATCCAATGATAACGATTTTCATAACAATTCCTCCTTGTGATATTTTTAACTTTGTTAATTTAAATAGGATTTATTTTATCGGTTTTATTATACCATAATTTGTAATGATTACAATTAAGAAAAAATTACAAAAAGATAAAAATATCACAAAAAATATTAAATAACATTACTAATAGCATTAACTGGACACCTACTTTGACATAAACTACAACCAAAACATTTTTTAATCAGCTTAATATAGTATAACCGTTTTAATATTTTATAATTTATGTTGAATTTTTTATCATAATAATTATGAATAAAAATTTAATTGGAAGCATTCAAGAATCAATTGGAATTGATGTCGTGGAGTTGCTAAAAAAATTTTTTAGAAAAATTGTTATTATATTAATAATAAGATTTTAGTCCTATATATTTTTGTTGTTATCAAGCCTATCAAATAATGGAACAACTGCTTTTTTATATCACATGATATATTAATTATTAATTTAATTTTTGAAAAAATAGAGTAAATATTTGATTTTTTGTTGACTTTTTTTTTTTTTGATTTATAATAATTATGTTTAATATTAAGCAAGTTTTATTTAAAATTTAAAAGGGGTATTTTTTATGTATTTGATTGAGATTCCATATATTTCCAAATTTATATTTGTACAAAAAGATAAAAATTTAAATACATTAAAAGAGATTCCAATTTCAAATATTTCAAAAAAAGATTTGAAAAATGTTAATTTTTATAAAATAAAAACACCTAATAATCTTGAAATCCCATTACCAATAATAAACAATAAGATTATCAAAACAAATAATAAATTAATGTGTTCAAATGAATTAATAAAGCAAATTCCGCGTTTAAAATATATTTATGTGTCGAATTCATTTAACGGAAAAGAAAAATGCGTATTTTATTTAGGAGCCAATAATACAATATTTATTAATTTTTCTTTTAATAAAATATATGATTTTAATACATATTATAATGTATTTGCTATATTAAAAAATGAGCAAAATATAATTCTTATGTCTTATTTTAATATATTTGAATTCACCACAAATGTTTCAGATGGTTATGTTATTTTTAAACTTAATTCACTTCATCTTATTCCAGGAATTTATTCTATTGATTTTTATATAAATGGAGTCAGATATTTTTCAAAAAATATTGAATTTAAAAAACTACTATATAATATAAAATGATTTACAAGGAGGGTTTCTTGTGAATATTAGAATGGATGCTATTTATGAAGGAAATGTTAGTGGTTATGGGCAAGTTAATCAAGGAAGATATATTACAGGATCAGAATCGTGGGAAAAACTTCAACAAAGAAATGCACAAAAAATTGAAGAATTTAATCAAAAAGGTATTGAAGCATGGAAAGAAACGGTATATGGTACGGTATCTGGTGCGATAGTTGGTAGTTTATGGGGAGCAGCTGCTAGTGGAGGTCCTGGTGTAATACCGGGTATTGTTGTGGGAGGAATACAAGGTGCGATTGGAGTTGATGTTGTAGAATGGTTAAAAAAATAATTATTACATTAGCAATGGGATTTTTTCCTTATATATTTTTAATATTATCAAACATATCAAATAACTTTATTACAAGACAAAATATGCACAATTATTTGATATCTTCTATATTATTGATTTTTTCTTATATTTTATATTCAATATTAAAAAGAATACAACAAAATAAAATAATAGATATTTCTTATTGTGTTGTTTTTTTCAGTATCACGTATTTTCTTATTTGGAAACATTTTATAGTAGTTATTATTTTCATTACTGAATTAATAAGGTTATTAACAAAAACAAAAATTTATAAGTATTGAGAAACTACTTTTTAAATATAAATGTTTTTAGAAATAGTCCTAAAAAAATAATAGAAATTCTAATTATTTTATTATATCTATTTTTTATTAAAAGCACTTACTGTTATAATGACTGTGAATATAGTTCTATTTTTATTTATATAAAAGTCTTGAATATAATAAAAATCATGAAGATTCTAAAAAAATCATTATAGTTAACAAAAAATGCACTCGGATAAGAGTGCATTTTATTTTTAAGTTAATACAAATATATATTTTATTTGTCAAAATATCCCCTATTATATCTTTAGTCATTATTTTAAGTTAGATTTTTTTGAATATGTATTTAATTGAAATTTTTATGATATAATAATATATCAAATGATAGATTAATTAATTTGGAGGGATAATATGAATCACAAATCATTTGAATGGGAAATATTTAAAAAAACTATTTATACTCTTATTATTATTGATACACCAGCACTATTGTTTAGTTATTACATATTTGCAGGTATTAAGAATTATCCTGTTTGGATATTTTTATTAGGATATTTAATTGCAATTCTAACTTTAGGTTTAGGTTTTGCATTTTTCAATAAATATCTAGCAAAAAAGGCTATAAATGATTCAAGAATTAATTTCCCTATATTCAGTTCAATTTCTCTATTTTTTGTAAACTTTATTGCTGCAACATTTGTAGGTCTATTTGCTAATTCTATTCAACCATTACCTGAAGAAACTTTAATTATTAGATTAATAGGAGCTTTAGCAATTAATATTAATATTATTGCTATTTATTTAATTATATATTCAAAATCAAACTTCTTAAAAAAATATGAAGGTGATGCAATTAATAATCTTATAATACCTATATCTTTAAAATTAACTATTAGTGTTCTCTCAATTTCAATGTGGATAGCTCCCATATTATTAAAATATATGAACTTAAAATTAGAATTGAATCTTGATATTCAAAAAAGTTTTGTAATGACAGGTATATTTTTAAATATATTATTAGCTTTTTCTTTGATTTATTTCTCTAAAAAAATACTTTTCGGATTACCTAAAATCACAGATGTATTAAATAAATTATCTAATGGAGATTTTTCAATGAAAACAGAATTAAATAGTTTAGATGAATTTAAAATAATTTCAAAAAATTTAGATAATTCATTATTTGGACTTTCTAATATAATTAAGAATGTTATTAATACATCTGATTCTTCCAAGATGATATTTAACGAATCACAAAATACTTTCTCTTCATTCAAAGAAAAAACTTATAACATGATTAATTCAGTAGAAAAACAACAAGAAAACATTGAAAGAATTACTAGTTCAGTCGAAGAGATTACAGCTAATATTGAAGAATTATCTAATCAGTCTCAAATACTTTCTCAAATGTCTTCAGATATAAAAAACAATTCTGTTGATTTACAAAAGAAATCTGATTTAAGTGTTGTAGAATTAAAAAAGTTAAAAAATATTACTGATAATCTTATTATTGAATACAATAATATTGAAGAAGATATTTTAAATTTAACAAAGCAAACTCAAGATATAGAAGAAATATTACTTAGCATTCAAAATATAACAGAACAAACTAATCTTTTGGCATTAAATGCTGCAATTGAAGCCGCAAGAGCAGGAGATGCAGGTAAAGGATTTGCTGTTGTTGCAGATGAAATTAGAAAGTTGGCTGAAGAGACTAAAAAATCAACAGAAATAATTACTGACACTATTCAAAATATTAGAAGTTCTTCAGATAAATTAAAAAATAAAATTGATATTTTAAAAAATAATATAAACGACACTAATAATGGATATAATTCACTATCAAATACTTTTGAATATTTCAAATCTTCTATTTCTGATATTTTAAATTCTATAACTTCACTAAATTCATTTAGTGAAAAACAGCATATTTCATCCGAAGAGATGAGTTTTGGTGCAAATGAGATATCTCAAAGTATTTCAAATATATCAATTCAGGGAGAAGAATTATTAAATATTGCTAAAAAAATAGAAGACAATTTATCATACTTATCAAATAAATATGATGAGGTAACAAAATCTTTTGAGAGTTTAGATAATTCACTAAAAAGATTGAAAATATAATAACTATAGCAGCCTAAAGGCTGCTATAGTTTTATTTTTATACATTTTTTATTTATAACCTTTTTAAAACTTTCAGAAGTTCTATTCCAATCAATAATATCAACTCTAAAAGGTAAATCTGACTCCTGAAATTCCTCTTCTAATTTAAATAAAACAGACATTTTAATTTTTTCATTACAATCTATAGCAATGTCTAAATCAGAAAATTTATTAGAGTTACCAGTAACTCTTGAACCAAATATGATTATTTGACAATCTTTTAAGTATTTTTTTAGAATATTTAAGACAATTCCAAAATGCTCGGATTTAATTTCAATCATTTCTCTCTTTTAGCCTTTCTAATAATATTTTAGCATCTTTAATGAAATCTTTTGATATATTATATACTTCTTCAGCTATTTCTAAATCATATGTATGTGATGTTAAATTTCTATATTTGTGATATTCAAACCAATTTTCTATATTTTCAATTAATTTATTTTCATAACTTAATCTAAATAATTCTTTTCTGGTTATTCCGTCAACATATGCTCGCCCTATATTTTCTTCCAACCATCTTTTCATAAATTTCCAACACAATTCATATGTGAATTCAAAATTTTGTATTACACCAGCTTTAATTCCATATCTAAATATAACATCCAAAGAGTCCATAAACTCTTTATCATTTGTTTTTTTTATTAATTCATCAAGGGAATTAATTGCTTTTTCTAAGCTTGAAAGATCTAAAGGCATTATTTTCACCTACTCATTACCGGCAATATCTATTTCTGAAATAATAACTGATGGTGTTATAGTACCTCCAAATGATATCCACATATCATTACCAACTTGTTCAACTTTTTTCATCATTTCTAAGAAATTTCCAGAAATTGTAATTTGTTCTACCCCACAAACAATTTCTCCATTTTCTATTTTTAAACCTTGTGCTCCTAATGAAAATTCTCCTGATATCGGATTAGCACCAGAATGTAATCCTTCTAAAGAAGTTATAATTATACCATTATTTAATTCTTTTAACAATTCATCAAATGATTTTTCTCCTGGTTCTACCAATAGGTTTATTGGCGCTATACCTCTACCAGAAGCATTACCAGTTGAGGCTTTTCCTTCTTTTTTAGCTGTTTTTAAATTGTATAAAAATGTTTTAAATTCACCGTTTTCTATTATTGTTTTTTCTTTAGTTGGCACTCCTTCACTATCAAAAGACGCATTAGATAATGATCCTTCATAATAAGGTACATCTTTTATTTTTAATACTTCACTTGCTATCTTTTCTCCAAGTTTATTTTTTAATGGTGACATATTTTTTTGGGCATTTTCTGCAGAGATCATTGGAATTAACATTGTTGATAATAATGATGCAAATTCATCGCTTCTTAAAATAACCCTATATTTACCACTTTTTACAGATTTAGAACCTATTTTTGATACAGCTTCTTTTACAGCCATTTCACTAATTTTTTCTATATCTAAATTTTCGGGTTTTGGAGCTAAACCATACCAAAATCCTGATCTTGGTGATTGATCTTTTGCAACTACTGAGAGATAAGCATATCCTCCATCCCCTTTATATGTTTTATCTAATCCTAATGTATTAGCCATTGAAACTTCTGTTGTTTGATGTCCATATACTGTCATAGGAACCATCATTATATTTTCATCCTTTGAAGCTACTTCAAACATTTTATTTAATTTTTCCATTTTTTCTTTTACACTGAGTTTTTCATATTCACCATAATATGATTGTATATTTAGATATTCCCCTGAACCATCATAGAATAAATTTTCTTCATTAGAATCTATTATTTCATAATTTGTTATTGCTTCTTCTAATAATCTCTCAGGATTATCAAAAATTGAAGTTGATGCTGAACCTATTTTTCCATCTTTTAATACCTTTAATGATATAGAACTATTGTTAGCATCCTTATATTCATCCATTTGACCATTTGCTAATCTTAATGAAAATTCATAATTTTTAGAGTATGAGATTTGTGCTTCAAATCCTTTTTCTTTAGCTAATTTAAATATTTTATCTTTAAATTCATCATATGTCATTTGTTTCGCCCCCCAACTATTATTTCAGATACCCTTATTGTTGGTTGTCCTACATCTGCTGGAATGGATCCAGAAATTGATCCACACATACCTTGACCTCTTGCAATATCATTTCCTACCATATCTATTTTTTGTATTATTTCATAACCTTTTCCTATTAATGTTGCACCTCTAACAGGCTTTGTGATTTTTCCATTTTCTATTAAATATCCTTCATTTACAGCAAAATTAAATTCACCTGTTGCTGGATTTACAGAACCTCCACCCATTCTTTTTGCATATAATCCGTATTCTGTATTTGCAATTATTTCTTCTGGATAACTATCACCAGGTAAAATAAATGTATTTGTCATTCTTGATGTTGGAGCAAATGTATAATCTTGTCTTCTTGCACTACCTGTTGGTTCCATATTCATTCTTCTTCCACCAAGTTTATCTATCATATATCCTTTAAGAACACCTTTTTCTATTAATAGGTTTCTTCTTGTTGGAGTACCTTCATCATCTATATTTGTTGAACCCCAAGCATTTGGTATTGTACCATCATCTACTGCAGATACACATTCTGCAGCAACTTTTTGACCTAATTTTCCTGCAAACACTGAAGCACCTTTTGCTACAGATGTTGCTTCTAATGCATGACCAACCGCTTCGTGGAATATAACTCCACCAAATTCATTTGCTATAACTACTGGTAATTTACCTGCTGGAGCTGGATCAGCTTTAACCATTTTTGTTGCTGTTCTTGCTGCTAATTTACCAGCTTCTTCTACATCAATTCTATCAAAAAATTCAAATCCCATTCCTGCACCAGGTCCATAGAACCCTGTTTCCATAACGCCATTATGTTCAGCTACTGCAGATATCATCAATCTTGTTCTAACTCTATTATCTTCTGCAAAAACACCCTCAGAATTTGCAACTAATATTTTTTGATTATATTCCCAATATCTCACTAATACTTGTTTAATTAAATCAGAATAATTTTTCGCTGAATGATATGCTCTTTTCATTATATCTACTTTTTTCTTCTTTGATATATCTTCAGGATATAATAATACAATATGCTTATTTTCAAATTCTTCTTTAGTTAAGTTTAAAGTTAAATCTTTTATTTTTATCTCACCTAAAGCTTCTCCAACTCTCTTTGCAACATTTAATAAACTTTCTCTACTTAAATCATTAGTATATGCATATACTGCTTGTGTATTTAAAAATCCCCTTATACCTACTCCAAAGGAATTACCTGAACTAGCGTTTTCTAAATCTCCATTTTTCATTTCAAAAGTGTTTGTATATCTTTTTTCAACAAATACTTCTGCAAAATCTCCACCATATTTTAAAACAGTGGCTATAATCTCATGTACTAATTCTTTACTTAACACTATTTCACCTCCATTTTTTATATATTTTAATTATAACACATTTTCATTAATTCGTAAAGCGAATTAATGAATTAAGGATTTTGATTATTTAAGTCGAAATATATAATAGATTGGAGGGATTTTATGAATTTAGAAAATTTAATCAATGAAAAAAAATATAATGAAATTATTGATTTTTTTAATAATACAAAGGATAAAACAGAAAAAGATTATATTTATGCCTCCATAGCTTATTATAATTTAGGTAAAAAAAATAAAGCTATAAATGTTTTAAAAAAATTGTTGTCTATTAATCCAAATAACCTTGACGCATTATTTAATTTATCCAGTATTTATTATGAACTCAAAAATTGGAATAAATTAAAAGAAATTGCTTTAAAATATTATGAAAAAGATTCTACAGACTGGGCTATTAATGATATGCTGGCAGATTTATGGTTATTCGAAGGACATTTTGATCAAGCTATATCCTTTTTAGAGAAAGCTTTTAATAATGCTCCTCAAGGTTCAGAATCTTACTTTAAAAATAAAATAAATAATTTTAAAAACAAGTTTGAAAATGCAAAAAAATTACCAAAATTATCTTTTATTTGTGCCAAAGGACTTGATAATTTTATAAATGATATAATCGAGGGATTATCTAATGAATATTGGGTAAGAAAATTTGTTGTAACTAAAAATGAAGAAATATATCAAGCAATAGATTGGGCTGATATTGTTTGGTTAGAATGGGCAAATGAAGTTGCTATTGTTGCAAGTAATTATAATAAATTATCAGGAAAACCTGCAATTATAAGATTACATAGTTATGAGTCATTAGCTTATTATCCAACAAAAATAAATTGGAATAATATAGATAAATTAATATTAGTTGCTGAACATATTAAAGATATAATAAAATCATATATTCATAATATAGAAAATTTAGTAGATATTGAAATAATTCCTAATGGTGTAAAAATTGATAACATTCAATTTACTAAAAGAGAAAAAGGATATAATATTGCCTGGGTTGCTAATATTTCTCATAAAAAGAATCCTCCAGTGATGCTTCAAATAATAAAAAAACTTGTTGAAAAAGACAAAAGATATAAACTTCATATTGCTGGAGATTTCCAAGAGTTAAGATACCAAATTTATTTAAAACATATTGTTAAAGAAATGAATTTAGAAAATAATGTAATTTTTTATGGTTGGGTAGAAAATATGGATGAATGGTGGAAAGATAAAAATTATCTTCTTTCTACCAGCATTCACGAAGGACACCCTTATAATATTATGGAAGGTATGGCAAGAGGTTTAAAACCAATTATACATAATTATTATGGAAGTAAAAATCAATGGCCTAATGAGTTAATATTCAACACAATAGATGAAGCTATTAATTTGATATTGGATAACAATTATGATTCAATTAAATATAGAGAATTTATTGAAAATAATTACTCTTTTCAAGTAATGATTAATAAAGTAAAAAAGGTAATAGCTTCTTTAATCGATAAAAAAAATGATATAAAGCATATGTTAGAATTATCATATAAAAATCCTGATAATTTCAAAAATAATGACTACATTTTAAATTATTATTTAGAAAAAGGGGAAATAAAAAAATTTATAGAATTTATAGAATATTTATTGATAAACGGAAAACTTGAATTAAAGCAAAAAATCAATTATTTTTTGAGAAATTTATATTTTAAATTTGATAAATATGATAGATTTGAATATTTATCAGATAATCCTTTTATATATTTAGAAAAAGAAGGAGAAAGATTTTTATATAAATATTATGACAAATACTTCAATCAAAAACATAAAAAAGATGAAAAAATACATTTTTTATTTGTTTTAAATGGCTTAGATTATTTTCAAGTATTATTTAGATTCGTTTTTGAAATGATAATTAATAGTAATAACGAAAATATTGAATATCATATTTTAAGTTTATTGGATGAAAATAGTTTTAGAAACGCAGAATATGCAAAAAACATATTAAAAAAACATAATATAGATTTTTTTATTCCAAAACCTTCAAATAACATAGAAGACATAATAATTCAATACTATGAATATATTTCAAAAGTAAATCCTGATATTTCATTTTACCAATCACTATATTTTGCTCCATATGGTATATTAATATATCCTTTATTAAGAAAAATTTCAAAACTAATAGGAAGGCAAATAACTCAAGATATAGAACCTTATTTTGACAATAAATTAGATTTTATTTTTACTGTATTAGAAGATAAAAATATTGCTAAAAATGTATTTCTTAAAGTACCACCAGTAAATTCAGAGTTGATTAATAAAAATAAGAATATAAAAAAAGATTATGATATACCTCAAAAAAATAAAGTTATTATCTCTATAGGACGAGCTATAAAATATTATAGCAAAAATTATTGGAATGTAGTGAAAAAATTGTCAGATGATATAGAAAACATTACTTTTGTATTTTTTGGACCTACATATGAGGGATTTTTTAAAGAACATATCCCTCCAAAATATATAAATAATAAAAAAATACTTTTATTGGGTGCAGATTTAAATGCACGAGCATATTTAAAAAGTTGTGATTATTTTATTAATTCCGATCCAAATGCCGGAGGATTTTCTTTTATTGAAGCTTATTATGCTAATTTACCTATAATAACTTTTGTTAAAGAATATGATTATTCCTTAAAGGGTATAGAAAATAGAATGAATACATTTCCAATGATGTTTTATAATGATGCTTTAAACATTTTCCCAAGATTAGGGAATTATGACGAACTATATAAATTTGCAAAAAAAATTATCCTTGATGAAGAGTTTAAAAATTTTGTTCAATCTAAAAGAAAAATAGAAAACAATGAGTTAGAATACAAAACATTTGTCAAATCATTTGAGAAATATGTTATAAATTTACTAAAAAAATCAGAAAATAATTTTGAAAATTCCTAAAATAAACAACTAATTTGTTGTAAAGTAAATTTATTAATACATTTTAATATAATTTTGCTTTTTAAGAAGTATTTAAGTTTTTTAGATTTAATATTAATAAATAATGTTTTTTATAAATTTTCTATCTAATCTAAATTAAAAGAGGGATAATATGAAAGGGATAATTCTTTCAGGGGGTCGAGCAACAAGACTTTTTCCTGCAACAATATCAGTTAGTAAACAACTTCTACCAGTATACGATAAACCAATGATATATTATCCACTTTCTATTTTAATGTTAGCTGAAATTAGAGATATTCTTGTTATAACCAATCCGGAATTTTTGCCATTATATAAAAGACTACTTATGGATGGTTCTCATTTAGGAATAACTATAACCTATAAAGAACAAACTCAACCAAGAGGGATTGCTGATGCTTTCTTGGTTGGTGAAGAATTTATAGGTAATTCAAATATAAGTCTTATTTTAGGAGATAATTTAGTTTTTGGTCAGAATTTTGGCGCAACGGTTCGAAAAGCAGCACAAATCAAAGAAGGAGCGGTAGTATTTGCTTATCCAGTTCGAAATCCTAAAGCTTTTGGGGTAGTTGAATTTGATAAAACTGGAAAAGCAATATCAATAGAAGAAAAACCTGAGAAACCAAAGTCAAATTGGGCAATACCAGGACTTTATTTTTACGACAATCAAGTAGTTGATGTAGTTAAAAAATTAAAACCGTCTTTACGTGGGGAATTAGAAATAACAGATGTAAATAAAGAATATCTTAAAATGGGAAGATTAAATGTTATTCCGCTTGGTAGGGGAGTTGCATGGCTTGATACAGGAACACCAGAAGGATTATTAGAAGCTTCAAACTTTGTAGCAGCAATTCAAAAAAGACAAGGTTTTTATATTTCATGTATAGAGGAAATTGCATATAGAATGGGGTATATAACAAAAGAACAATTGTTTGAATTAGGGAAGAAACAGGAAAAAACTGAATATGGGAAATATTTAATTGAATTGGCGGGTGAATAGAGTGATAAATGTAACTAGAAGTATAATGCCAGATTATGATAAATATATAAAAAAGATAGAAAAACTTTGGGAAAATAGATGGTTATCGAATAATGGTAAATATTTAGTAGAACTTGAAAACTCACTTGAAAAAAGATTTGAAACTAATTGTGCTGTTGTTTCAAATGGAACATTAGCTTTGTTAATAGCATTAGAATTATTTGATTTTCCAGAAAAAGCTGAGATTATCACAACACCATTTACATTTGTAGCTACATCTGGATCGATAATATGGCAAAAATATAAACCTATATTTGTAGATATTGACCCAATGACATTTAATATAGATACATCAAAAATCGAAGAAAAAATAACGGATAAAACAAAAGCAATTTTAGCAGTTCATGTTTTTGGAAATCCCTGTGATATAGAAAAAATAGATGAAATTGCTAAAAAGTATGAGTTAAAAATTATCTATGACGCTGCTCATTGTTTTGATGTTTATTATAAAAAAAAATCAATTTACAAATTAGGAGAAATTTCGATTGCAAGTTTTCACGCAACAAAAGTCTTTCATACTATAGAAGGCGGAGCCTTATTTTCTGATAATAAAGAATTAATAAACCGTGCTAAAAGATTAAGAAACTTTGGTTTTAATGAAAAAATTGAAATAGTAGATAAAGGAATTAATGCAAAAATGAATGAGTTCCAAGCAGCTATGGGATTACTAAATTTGGAAATTGTAGACGAAGAAATTGAAAAACGGAAAAAAAGATTTGAACTTTATAAAGAAAAATTGAAAGGTTTAATTAAATTTCAAAAATTATCAAATTATATAACTAAATATAATTATATATATATGCCTGTATTATTCGAAAATCAGGATATGAGAGATTTAGTATATTTGCAACTTAAAAAAGAAGGTTACAATACTAGGAAATATTTTTTTCCTTCTTTAGATGAAGTATACAATTCGGAAAATCAATGCAGGGTTTCACATAATATTTCTAAAAGAATATTACATTTGCCATTATATGGTGATTTAGAAAATGAAAATATTGAAAGAGTGTGTTCAATAATAGAAAATGTAGCGGGGGTGAATAAATGAAAACAAGTTTTTATACACCTGAAGAGTTAAAAGAATTTGGGTTCAAATCTGTAGGAAAAAATGTTTTAATTAGCAGAAAAGCATCAATATATAAACCTGAATTAATTGAAATAGGAGATAATGTTAGGATAGATGATTTCTGTATTCTTTCAGGAAAAATAAGACTTAGTAATTTTATTCATATAGCAGCAGGTTGTCACTTATTTGCTGGCGAAGCTGGAATAATAATGGAAGATTTCACTTGCACATCTGGAAAAGTAAGCGTTTATGCTATTACAGATGACTATTCTGGAGAATACATGACAAATTCAACAATTCCATTAAAGTATCGAAATGTAATAAATAAATCCGTGAAAATAGAAAAACATGCTCTGGTTGGAGCTGGTAGTATAGTATTACCAGGTGTAATAATTGGTGTCGGTTCAGCTGTTGGTAGTATGTCATTAGTTACTAAAGATGTGCCTGAATGGACTATTGTTGTAGGGATACCAGCTAAACCTCTTAAGGAAAGAAAAAAAAGTATTCTAGAATTAGAAAAAAAACTTCGTGAAGAACTAAATGTGGAGTGATAAAATGAATATACTAGTAACAGGAGTAGCAGGATTTATAGGAAGTAATTTTGTATATTATTACTTAGAAAAATACAAAGATAGAAAAATAATAGGACTAGATAAACTAACTTATGCAGGAAATTTAGAAAATTTAGAAAATTTAACTCCAGAACAAAAAGAAAGGTTTATATTCATAAAAGGCGATATAAACAACCAAGAATTAATAGAATACATATTTGAAACATATAAAATAGAAGGAATAATAAACTTTGCAGCAGAAAGTCATGTAGATAGATCAATACATGATCCACAAATATTCTTAAAAACAAATATAATAGGAACACAAACATTATTAAATGTAGCAAAAAAATATTGGGAAATAGACACACAAAAATATAAAGATGGAGTAAAATTCTTACAAGTATCAACAGATGAAGTATATGGATCATTAGGACCAACAGGATACTTCACAGAAAAAACACCACTAGATCCACATAGTCCATATTCAGCAAGTAAAGCATCAGCAGACTTAATAGTAAAAGCATATCATGATACATATAAAATGCCAACAAACATAACAAGATGTTCAAACAATTATGGACCATATCAATTTCCAGAAAAATTAATACCATTAATGATAAATAACGCATTAAACCACAAAGAGTTACCAGTATATGGAGATGGAAAACAAATAAGAGATTGGTTATATGTAACAGATCATTGTAGAGCAATAGACTTAGTATTTGAAAATGGAAAAACAGGGGAAGTATATAACATAGGAGGACATAACGAAAAAGAAAACATATACATAGTAAAAAAGATAATAGAAATACTCAGAGAAAAAACAGGAGATAAAGAAATAAATGAATGTTTAATTAAACATGTAAAAGATAGACTAGGACATGATAGAAGATATGGAATAGATCCAACAAAAATAAAAGAAGAATTAGGATGGGAACCAGAAATAATGTTTGATGAAGGAATAGAAAAAACAATAGAATGGTATTTAGAAAATCAAGACTGGATGAAAAGAGTAATTTCTGGTGAGTATTTGGAGTTTTATGATAAAAATTATGGAGGGACTAAATGAACATATTGAAATCAAAAAAAGAAGTAAAAAAAATCTTAGATATTTTATCAAAAACTTATACAAATCCTCAAACAGTTTTAAAATACAACAATAATTTCGAACTATTAATAGCTGTTATGCTTTCTGCTCAAACCACTGATAATCAGGTAAATAAAGTAACTCCTAAATTATTTGAAAAGTTTAAAACACCAGAAGATTTTGCAAAATTAGAACCAGAAGAATTAGAAAAATACATAAAAGGAGTGGGTTTATATAAGACAAAAAGTAAAAATATTATAAAGACTGCTAAAATTCTTGTAGAAAAATATAATGGAAAAATACCTGAAACAAGAGAAGAATTAATTAAATTACCTGGTGTTGGAAGAAAAACTGCAAATGTTATTTTAAGCGTGGCTTTGGGCAAAGATGCTATAGCTGTTGATACACATGTCTTTAGGGTAGCAAATAGAATAGGCCTTGCTAATAGTAAAGATGTAAGAGGTACTGAAGAAGATTTAATGAAGGTTATTCCTAAAGAACTATGGGGAAAAGCTCATCATTGGTTAATATTTCACGGAAGAAATACTTGTAAAGCAAGAAATCCTAAATGTGGGGAATGTCCTATAAAAGATTACTGTGATTATTATAAAAAGTAATATTAAAGCAAAAGAGTGCCTTTGCACTCTTTTTTTATATTAAATATAATAATAATTAGAAATATTATAAATAAAAGAGATAATTGAGTTTATTTAAAACTCAAAATACTAAAATACTGTTAATGAATTTTGACTTAATTTTTAATTTTAAACTAAAAGTTATATAATTTTATAAAGCTATTTTAGGGAGGGATATGTTTGACAACATTAGAATTAGCAGAAAAATATCGAGAAGACATTGTAAAGTTTATGAGCAAATTAATAAAAGCTCGAAGTTATTCAGGTGAAGAAAAAGAAGTTATACAAGTAATTAAAGAAGAGATGGAAAAAGTTGGTTTTGATGAGGTTATTATTGATGGTCTAGGAAATATTCTAGGTAGAATAGGTAACGGAAAACATGTTATTGCAATGGATGCACATATTGATACTGTTGAAGTTGGAAATCCAGACTTATGGGATAAAGATCCTTTTAGTGGTGACTGGGATGATGAATGGGTTTATGGTAGAGGAGCATCAGATCAAAAAGCTGGTATGTGTTCAATGGTATATGGAATGAAAATACTAAAAGATCTAAATCTTCTTGATGATTTTACAGTTTATGTAACAGGAACCGTTATGGAAGAAGATTGTGATGGATTGTGTTGGAGATATATTATTGAAGAAGAAAAAATAAAACCTGATTTTGTAGTTATATCTGAACCAACAAGTTTAAACGTATATAGAGGTCATAGGGGAAGAATAGAATTTAGAATAAAAACTGTTGGTCTTTCCGCTCATGCAAGCGCTCCTGAAAGAGGAGACAATGCTATATATAAAATGGCAAAAATCATAAATGAAATAGAAAAGTTAAATGAAAATCTTCATTATGATCCATTTTTAGGAAAAGGAACAATAGTTGTTTCACAAATATTCTTTAAATCACCTTCACATAATGCAGTTCCAGATGAATGTGTAATTCATATAGATAGAAGATTAACAGCTGGAGAAACAAAAGAAAGTGCTTTTGAAGAAATAAGAGAAATATTTAAAAAGACAGGTATAGATGCAGAAATTGTAGAATTGACTTATTCAAAACCATCATATACAGGAATTGAATACCCTGTAGAAAAATATTTTCCAACATGGGTATTTCCTGAAGATGCAGATATTGTTCAAGCTGCTAAAGAAACATATATTAGAACATTTGGTTCTGAACCTTTAATTGATAAATGGACTTTTAGCACTAATGGTATAGCAACAGCTGGGGTCTACGGTATTCCTACAGTAGGTTTCGGACCTGGAGATGAAAAGTATGCTCATGCTCCAAATGAAAAAGTAAAAATTGAGCATTTAGTAAAGGCAGCTGCATTTTATGCTAATTTTCCAAAGACATTAGTAGAAAAATCAAAATAATAAAATCATTATAAAAAAGGGGGAAGATAGGTATGTCAGCATTTTTTAAAACAGAAAAAAGTAGACATTTTATAACAACTCAAGATTTTACAAATGAAGAAATAGAGATAATGTTAGATTTAGCAAGAGACTTAAAAATCAAAATGGCTTCTAACATTCCAACACCATATTTATTGTATAAAACATTATTTTTAATATTCTTTGATCAATCAACAAGAACAAGAAACTCTATGGAAGCAGGTATTGCACAACTTGGTGGACATGCAAACTTCTTAGCTCCTAATATGATGCAATTATCTCATGGAGAAACACCTGAAGATACTGCAAGAGTATTAGCAAGAATGGGTCACGGAATTGCAGTTAGAGCTTGTGAATTTGGAAAAGGTAATAAATATTTGAGAGGTATGGCATCTGTTTCTCAAGTGCCTGTTATGAATTTACAAGATGATGTCTATCACCCATTCCAAGTATTAGCAGATGTTATGACTATGCAAGAAAGATTTGGAAAAAATCTAAGAGGATTAAAAGTTGGTATTAGTTGGGCATATGCAGAAAGTCATTTAAAGCCACTATCTGTTCCACAATCACAAATATTATTATTTACAAGGTTGGGAATGGATGTTACATTAGCATATCCAGAAAAATTTGATTTAATGCCAGATATTGTTAAACAAGCACAAGAAAATGCAGAAAAATATGGTGGAAAATTAAATATCTCACATAATATGGAAGATGCTTTTGTTGATGCACATGTTGTAATTCCTAAAAACTGGGGAGGTTTCTTTGTTTCTGATGATCCAGAAGAAATTAAAGCAGAAACTGCAAAACATAAAGATTGGATTTGCGATGAAGATAAGATGAAATTAACAAGACCAGATTCAATATATATGCATGCATTGCCTGCAGATAGAGGAAAAGAAGTTGTAGATTCTGTTATTGATGGACCACATTCTGTAATTTTCGATGAAGCAGAAAATAGGTTACATACTGCTAAAGCTGTTATGACATTATTAATGGGTGGAAGATAATAAGGTGTGATTTTATGTTTGATCTTGGAATAATAAATGGTACTTTATATATATCAGGTAAATTTTTAAAAGCCAATGTTTATATAAAAAATGGAAAAATTTCTGACATTAGCAAATCTCAATTAGAGGCTAAAAAATATTATGATATTTCCGGGAAGTATTTACTTCCCGGTTTTATTGATCCACATGTGCATTTTCATCTTGATTTAGGAAAATATATTTCTGCTGATGATTTTTATTCTGGGTCCATCTCAGGTGCATATGGTGGAATTACAACATATATAGATTTCTTAGATCCAGTAAGAACAGCTGAAGAATTAGAAAAAGCTTTTGAATATAGATTAAATCTTGCAAAAAATAGTTTAACAGATTATGCTTTTCATGCTACAATAGCTAATCCTATAGATGAACCAGAAAAAATTTTAAGAAAAGCAAAAAAATTGGGATTATCAAGTATTAAATTATTTACCACATACTCTTCTTCTAGTAGAAGAACATATGATGGGTATATTGCTGAATTATTAGAAAAAACAAAACAGTATGGAGTAGTAATTTCTATTCATGCAGAAAATGATGAGATAATAAAAAAATATGAAAAGAATGAAATTAAAGTAAAAGATCATTCAAAATATAGACCAACAATTATTGAATTATCAGAAGTAATAAAATTAGCTGAAATGGCAGAGTATTATAATGCACAATTATATATTGTTCATCTTACTAGTGGAAAAACACTTAATGAATTAAAGAAAAAATTTAAACATATATTGGGTAAAAACCTTATTATTGAAAGCTGCCCACATTATTTTTATTTTACTGATGATATATATAATACAGAAAAAGGGTACCTATATACAATGACTCCACCTCTTAGGAGTAAAAAAGAACAAAAAATGCTAATAGAAAATATTGATTATATACACACAATAGGTACAGACCATTGCCCTTTCAATATTGAAGAAAAGAAAAAAGATATAGTGAATGGCATGCCGATGGGTATAGGTGGAGTAGAATTTTCTTTTGTATTAATGTATTCTTTATTCAGAAATAAAATTATAGACAAATTTACAAAAAATGTTGCAGACTATTATGGACTTAAAAATAAAGGAGAGATATTACCTTCATACGATGCAGACTTAGTAGTGTTTGATCCCAATAAAGAGTGGGTAATAAAAGAACATCATTCTAAATCTGATTATATACCTTATAAGGGATTTAAAGTAAAAGGAAAGATTGTTTCAACAATATCTAAAGGCAAATTTGTAATAAAGGATGGAGTTTTAAACAAAAAAATTAAAGGCTCATATATTAAAAGGGGAGAAATTATATGGTAAAAACCATAATAAATTGTAATATTTTTGATTATGATACTTACAAAGAAAATCAATATATTAGATTTAATGATATTATTCTTGAAGTAGGAAATATGGACGATTTCGAAAAAAAAGATAATGAAGAAATTATAGATTTTAAAGGAAAATTAGTTATGCCTGGCTTTGTTAATGGGCATACACATATATACTCCACTTTTGCAAGAGGGATGAGCGTTAAATTTAATCCTAAATCCTTTTCTGATATACTAAAACAGCTATGGTGGAGAATGGATTCTAAAATAGATTTAGAAACTACATACTATAGTGGACTAGTTAGTGGCATTGAGTTTATAAAAAATGGTATTACAACTTTTATTGATCATCATGCCAGTGGAATGGATATAAGAGGAACATTAAATGAATTAAAAAAAGGAACATGTGATGAAATTGGTTTAAGAGGAATTTTTTGCTTTGAAACAAGTGACAGATTTGATGTTGATAGCTGTATAGAAGAAAATATTGAATTTTTAAAAAAACAGTCAGAGAAATATGCTGGAATGTTTGGTCTTCATGCATCACTCTCATTATCAAATGAAACATTGAAAAAAGTATCGGAATTTTTAAATGAAGCACCAATACATATACATGTTGCAGAGAGCTTGGAAGATGAAAAAGACTCAATAAATAAATATGGCAAAAGAGTAGTTGAAAGATTAGAAGAATTTGATTTACTAACAAAAAACTCAATATTATCCCATTGTGTTCATATTGATGAAAAAGAAGCTGATATTGTTTCTAGACATGATGTATATGTTGCATTAAACCCAACTTCAAATATGAATAATTCAGTTGGATTACCGAATTATAAGCTATTAAAAGTAAAAGGAATAAAAACAATTATCGGGAATGATGGGCTTGGTTTTAATCTCACAAGAGAATATTTAAATCTATATTTTACCCAAAAATATAGATATGAAGATCCAACATTTTTTAGTTTTAATGATTTAAAAAATAATATCGATAATGTATATAATCTTGTAGGTGATATGTTAAACATAAAAATAGGAAGAATAAAAGAAGGATATAAAGCAGATATTATTTCATATGATTATATACCTTTCACATCTTTAAATGAAAATAATATTTTTGGGCATGTATTTTTTGGAATATGGGACAAATTAGATGTAATGGACACTATTGTTAATGGGGAGTTTTTAATGAAAGATAGAGAGGTAAAATTTGAAGTTGAAAAAATTTATAGTGAAGCAAAAAAAATTGCTGATAAAATGTGGGATAGACTTTAAGGGGGGAAAGTATGGATTTAAGTACAGAATTTGCAGGAATTAAATTAAAAAATCCTTTGATGCCAGCATCTGGTCCTCTTGTTGGCGATGATGAAAAAATGTTATATATTTCCAGACTTGGAGTTGGCGGAATGGTTACAAAAACTATTTCTACAAAAGCTGCCGAGGTACCAAGACCTTGTATATATGGCACAAATAATTATATAGTTAATGCAGAATTGTGGTCTGAATTACCTCCAGAAAAATGGATAAATGAAATATTACCAAGATTAAAAAATGAACTAGATATTCCATTAATTGTTAGTGCAGGATATACAAAAGAAGATATGGAAATTTTAATTCCTCAGCTGGATAAATTTGCAGATGCATTTGAAATTTCCACACATTATGTTGGAAAAAATTTAGATAATATTGCAGAAACGGTAAGAACTATAAGAGCAAATACAGATAAGCCTATATTTATGAAAATGAGTCCTCATATTCCTGATCCGGTAGAATTTGCCCAAATGGTGCTTGAAAATGGCGGAACAGGCGTTGTGGCCATTAATTCTTTAGGACCAACTATGTTAATAGATATTCAAAATAGAACAAATTTAATTGGTAACGATAAAGGACAAGTATGGATTTCAGGTCCTGTTATAAAAAATCTGGGTCTTGCACTGGTAAATACTATTAAATCAGCTGTCCCTGAAATTCCAGTGATTGGAGTTGGAGGAATTTCTTCTGCAGATGATGTAATAGAATATTTATTAGCTGGTGCCGATGCTGTACAAATGTTGTCTGCTGCATTAATAAAAGGTAAACAATTGTATAAAACTATTGTTGATCAACTTCCTAAAGCACTTGAAAAATATGATTTTAGTAGTATAGATGAGGTTAAAAAGACAGGTCTTAAGAAAAAAGAGGTAGTATTTAAACCTAAATATCCACAAGTTGATTTAAACAAATGTACTTTCTGTAAGCTTTGTGAAATGGTATGTCCATATTGGGCTATTACTGTTGATAAAGAAAATAAACAGGTAATAGTAGATGAAACTAAATGTTTTGGTTGTAGCTTATGTCAGAGTAGATGTCCCGTTAAAGCTATTAGTGGAGTAATCTAAAAAACGGCTGCCCATTAGCGGCCGTTTTTTAGATTAATGTTTATAATTTATTCTCTATAATTTCCTAATGATAATTTTTTTGTTTTATAAATAACCTTATTAGTTCAGTAATAAAAATGAGCACTACTATAAAATGTCCCCATATAAGAAAATATGTAATACTGAACAAATAATGAAATAAGAAAAACCTATTATTTTGTTGAGTATTTCTATATTAAAGAATATAAAATATATAGAAGATATTAAGAATTTTGAATATTTTCTTCAATAATAAAATTTTGTGAAGGATAATAACAAAAATATGTAAGAATAAGTTCCTATAGCTAATGCAATAATTATTTTTTTAACCATTCTACAACATCAACTTTAATTACTCATTTTTTTAAGAATAATATATTATTTGTTCTTTTCAAAAAATGTTAAAATAGATACCGTTACAAAGGGAATTAGTAAATTAAATGATCCCCATAGTATATAAATGTTATATATAATAAATAATATAGTTAAACGTTTTCCCAGTAATTTATCATCTATAGAATATTTTTCTTTCAAATCAAACATTATAATTAATGTAGCAATAAATAATATAGTAGCTCCTATAAGCTCCCTTATAGATATTAAATTTTTTAAAAATTTTGAATCTAAAAATTTTATAAGTGTTACCCATGAGGTTACAACAAGAATAGATTTTAATAATCCATATTGATTTCTTTTGTTCATTTCATTTCACCCACGATGCTACATCTGTTGATATTGCGCCTGAAATTGCTCCTCCTGCAATACCTAAAGCTAAATTTGTTAAAGTTATAGGATTTGAACTAAATGCAGCTGTAGCAAGGTATCCTGCTCCGCCCATAATACCTCCAACTATTGAAGATTTTTTTGTTTCTTTCCATGCTTCAATACCTTTTTGATTAAATTCTTCAATTTTTTGTGCATTTCTTTGTTGAAGTTTTTCCCACGATTCTGATCCTGTAACATATCTTCCTTGATTAACTTGCCCATAACCACTAACATTTCCTTCATAAATAGCATCCATTCTAATATTCACAAGAAACCCTCCTTGTAAATCATTTTATATTATATAGTAGTTTTTTAAATTCAATATTTTTTGAAAAATATCTGACTCCATTTATATAAAAATCAATATAGTAAATTTCTGGAATAAGATGAAGTGAATTTAGTTTAAAAATAACATAACCATCTGAAACATTTGTGGTGAATTCAAATATATTAAAATAAGACATAAGAATTATATTTTGCTCATTTTTTAATATAGCAAATACATTATAATATGTATTAAAATCATATATTTTATTAAAAGAAAAATTAATAAATATTGTATTATTGACTCCTAAAATACGCATTTTTCTTTTCCGTTAAATGAATTCGACACATAAATATATTTTAAACGCGGAATTTGCTTTATTAATTCATTTGAACACATTAATTTATTATTTGTTTTGATAATCTTATTGTTTATTATTGGTAATGGGATTTCAAGATTATTAGGTGTTTTTATTTTATAAAAATTAACATTTTTCAAATCTTTTTTTGAAATATTTGAAATTGGAATCTCTTTTAACGTATTTAAATTTTTATCTTTTTGTACAAATATAAATTTGGAAATATATGGAATCTCAATCAAATACATAAAAAATACCCCTTTTAAATTTTAAATAAAACTTGCTTAATATTAAACATAATTATTATAAATCAAAAAAAAAAAAAGTCAACAAAAAATCAAATATTTACTCTATTATTTTAAATAATCAAATATTGGATTAATATATCAAATTATAATTATTTAAAGTAACAAAATTAAAAAAATAAAATTTTTATATAATATGGAAAATATCTAATTTTTCAATCTGGATATCTCAAAAGAGAGCTTATTGTTTTAAGGATTTTACTATTATTATAAAATTCAACGCCAGAGTGTTAAAAAATGAAAATAAAATGCACTCTTATCTAAGTGCATTTTTAATTCTCTTACACGTTTCTTCTATATTTTCTCTTGATGTTGCAATATTCATTCTCATAAAACCTTTGCCGCCTGGTCCAAAGGTATCACCAGAATTTAAACCAACCTTAGCCTTTTTTTCTAATAATTCTCTTAACTCATTTTGACTTAAATTTAGTTGTCTAAAATCAAGCCATACTAAAAAAGTCCCTTCAGATTTTATTACTTTTACTTCTGGAATATTTTTTTCAAAGTATTCTTTTACATAATAATAATTCTCTTCAATATATTCCATTGTTTTATTTAACCAATTTTTACCATATTTATATGCTGCGTTTGCAGCTATAATTGAAGTTAAATTGTGCCCATATAAACCGCTTTGAATAATCCATTTTTTAAATATTTTTCGCAATTCTGTATTTTTAATAATGGTGTATGAATAATGAAGTCCAGCAATATTAAATGTTTTACTTGGAGCCATTAATGTAATAGTGTTTTGTGCTATATCATCTGAAATAGAAGCTATTGGTGTGTGATTCACATTTTCAAATGTTAAATCTGCATGTATTTCATCTGATATTATTAATACATCATGTTTCAAACATAATTTACCTATTCTTTCCAATTCTTCTTTACTCCAAACTCGCCCAATTGGATTATGTGGGCTACAAAGGATAAACATCTTTGATTCTTTCAATTTTTCCTCAAAATCATCAAAGTCAATTTCATATCTATTATCTTTTAATACTAATTCGTTTATAACCAATTCCCTATTATTATTTTTAACAGAACTCATGAAAGGGGGATAAACAGGTGTCTGGATTAATATTTTATCACCTGGAT
The DNA here is from genome assembly GCF_011057715.1 of Marinitoga sp. 38H-ov. Lineage (NCBI taxonomy): Bacteria > Thermotogati > Thermotogota > Thermotogae > Petrotogales > Petrotogaceae > Marinitoga > Marinitoga sp. 38H-ov. The sequence continues at coordinate 4,360 of NZ_LNGH01000054.1, read as the reverse complement.
TTGTATATAATTGAATGGAAAAGTTTAATGCTGGTATTACACCATGTGTGGACAATATCCAGTTTTTATCAACTTTCCAATTATGCTTATATTCAAGCCAACTAACAATGTTTTCTTTTAATTTCCTAGGTCTAAATGTATAACCATATGCCCCATGTTCTATTCTTTCCTTTAAAACCTTTATAACTTTTTCTGGAGCTTCAAAATCCATGTCTGCAACCCACATAGGTAATACATCTTTATCTAAAAATAAATTTTTATTCCACTCATACCAATCCCATTTCACGGAATATGTCCCTCTTCTGTCCACATATTTCATCACTATCCCTCCCTGAATTCATTCTATTTGGTTATATAATAACATATTTTTACACAAATAATCAAATATGTTGCAAATTTGCACAAATAAAGGGTTTTGATAATTTACAACCACAAAAAATAAGAGTATACTAAAATTACTTGAAGATTTTAAATAAAGGAGTGATAACATGGGCAGCTATCAATTAAAATATCATGCAAAAAAACCTGAAGGAATAGAAAACAAAAAAGCATATCTCGTTGGTTCAGGTATTGCAACATTAGCAGCAGCTTTTTTCTTAATAAGAGATGGACATATGGATGGAAAAAATATCACTATATTTGAAAGAAAAAACGTAAATGGTGGAGCATTAGATGGTGCAGGGAACCTTGAAGATGGTTATATAATTCGTGGCGGTAGAGAAATGGAAGAACATTATGAATGTACATGGGACTTATTTGGTGATATCCCAACATTAGAAGATCCAGAAAGAACCATTTTAGATGATATGAAAGAAATTAATGATTGGGACCCTAATGTTTCAGCTAATAGAGTTATTCAAAATAGAGGTGAAAGAGTAGATGCCTCAACATTAGGTTTAAAAGAGCATCACATAAAGCAATTAACAAAATTATTTTTAGCAAAAGAAGAAGATTTAGGAGATTTAACTGTTGAACAATTCTTCACACCAGATTATCTTGAAACAAATATGTGGTTATTATGGCGTTCAATGTTTGCTTTCCAACCATGGCATAGTGTTGTCGAAATGAAAAGATATATGGAAAGATTTATACATTTATTACCTGGAATGACAGAATTAAGAAATATATTATTCTCAAGATACAATCAATATGATTCATTTGTTTTGCCTTTAGTAAAATGGTTAGAGGATCATGGGGTAAAAATCGAAAATAATACATTAGTTACTGATTTAGATATCGAAATTTCTGGTAAAGAAAAAGTTGTAACTGGAATTCACTTAGTTCAAAATGGTGAAGAAAAACATATAAAAACTACAAGAAACGATTTGGTATTTGTAATTAATGGTTCAATGACAGAAAATTCAACATTAGGAAGCAATGATAAAGCTCCAGAATTAAACACAGAACTTGGTCCAGTATGGAGATTATGGAAAAACATTGCTGCAAAAGATCCATCATTTGGAAGACCTGAAGTATTTTATGAAAATATAGATAAAACAAAATGGGAATCATTTACTGTAACCTTTAAAGATCCAAAAATTGCAGATATTATTAGAAAGCTAACAAATAGAGATCCATACTCAGGAAGAGTTGTTACTGGAGGGATAATTACAATAAAAGATTCAAATTGGGGAATGAGCTTTACATTAAGCAGACAACCACACTTTGCAAATCAACCAAAAGATGTACTGGTATTATGGGCATATGGTTTATTTGCAGATAATGAAGGCGACTACATTAAGAAAAAGATGAGTGAATGTACTGGAGAAGAATTATTAAGAGAATTATTGTACCATATGGGTGTAGAAGAAAAATTAATGGAAGAAATTGTTAGTGATGCAATAGTTATTCCAGCAATGATGCCACATATTACAAGTCAATTTATGCCACGTGTTAAAGGAGATAGGCCAGAAGTTGTTCCAGAGGGTAGTGTAAATTTAGCATTCCTTGGACAATTTGTTGAAATAGAAGGAGACTGTGTATTTACAGTAGAATATTCTGTTCGTTCAGCAATGATGGCTGTATATAAATTATTGAACCTCGACAAAGAGGTACCAGAAATTTATCCAAGTAAATATGATATTAGACATATTGTAAATGCAACCAAAACATTATATGGAAATAAACCATTACCAGGAGAATTTTTCGTAAAAAAATTACTTAAAGATACTTCATTAGATGGATTACTATAATTAAAGGGCTCATTCATGAGCCCTTTTTTTTCAAATTTTTTTAGCGATCTATATATATCTCCTTCTATAATCCTGCTCAGTTTATCTGTTAAAGTTTTTGGATTTTCTATCATTTTATTTTTTATCCAATCTATAATAACTCCAGTAAGCGCTATTTCATAAAACTTCACAATATCATTTTTTGTTTTATCCGGAACTTCTATATTTTTTGAAAGTTCTTCAACCACGTTATATATAAGCTTTGACACATAATCATAAAGATGGTCTTCAAGTCGATTCCTATCTATTGAATTATATGCATTTAATACTACTTTTTGATTTTATTTAATAATAGAAAATAATAACCTTTTTGCCATGTTTTATATGTTTTATTCTCGCCAATTACCTCTTTTATTTCTGTAATAAATGTCCATTCAAGTAATTCATAAATATCATGAAAGTAATAGTATAATGTTCTTCTATTTAAACCACAGTCTTTTACAACATCATTTACTGTGATTTTTGATAAAGGTTTTTCTTTCATCAATTTTTTCAATGAATTTGAAAGTGCTTTTTTTGTTATTTCAGACATAATGGAAACCTCTCTTTTATTTCAGCAATTTTGTTTTCAGTTATATAATACACTGTATTCCTTATCAATTATACCATAACTCACTTTTTTTATATTATTATTTGATCACTTGATATATTAATTATAAATTTAAATATTGGAAATATAAGGTAAATTTTTTTATTTGTGTTGACTTCTTTTTTTTTTTTTTGATATAATCGAAAAGAATATAAAAATACTATAATAACATTTTTTTAATAATCTTTTTGTTACTCTTTATAAAAATATCTATGGCGCCATAAATAAAAATAGTGTCTTCAAAGATTATGATGAAAAAATAAAAAAATTCTATAATAGCATTTTTTAATTTTTTTTATTTCTTTTTACAAAATATTATTGAATTATTTATAAATAAAATATAAAAAATAATATTAAATAAAAGATTGTCAAAAAGGGTGAAAGTTTATGGTAAATGATATAGAAAGTTACTCATTTAAAACAAAAATAATAATATTTTTTCATATTATTGCAATAACCTATGTAGAAATTACTTCCAGTATTTCATATTTTTGGGCTATAATGTTTCTTTTATATCTTATAGCAGTTTATATTGAAATAAAAGGCGATAAATCATTAAAATTCTATTTTAAATTTAATAATTTCACTATTATATTTAAAAATAAATTGCTTTTATTTATATTGATTTTTTATCTTTTTGGAATATATATAAAGATTAAAAATTTTGATTTTAATGCTTTTTCTTCAATAGATTTAATGGCTATAACCTGGGCACCTATATACGAAGAAATATTATATAGATTAATAGTGATAGGTTTTTTGGAAATTATATTTAAAAGTAATAAGATAGTTTGTTTTATTTCAGCATTTATTTTTGCTATTGTTCATCAACAATATACATTGTTAGATGGAAAATTATTTATCTTTATATTTGCAATAATTAATTATTATTCATTTAAAAAATCTAAAACAATATATTCACCTATGCTTTATCATTTTCTCAATAATTCATTTTTTTAATAATTTTGTAAAAGATCTTTATAATTAATAATAATTAATTTCTGGCGCCAGATAAAAATCTAAAAATCAGGAGGGATTGTATGAATAAACGTATTTTTATAGTATTTTTGGTAATTTTTGTAAGTTTAACAATTTTTTCAAATGGTGTAAAGTATTATGAAAATCAAAAAACGATACTCCCAGAAGAACAATTAGTTATAAAATCAAATATTAATTCATATGGAAAAGTTATATATACATTAGTAAGAGAATTTGCTTATGTAGTTATAGAGGATCAAATGGAAAAAGCTTATCATGAAATCATTAGAATTGTTAAAAAAGATTATGAAGCTTATCTTGCCAAGAAAGCTGCTGAAGAAGAATATAACAGAAGAATTAGAGCCATTTTATCTCTTTTACAATATCCAGTAAAAAATACTCGTTCTACAACTATTTATGAAAATTATACCAGATGTATTTTGCAACTCAAAAGTAAGCCAAATTATAATTGAAAAATGGGCCAAAAAAATAAAATGTTGAAAACATCCGTGTTTTAAACAATATTAAGTTTTTGTTAAATTCATCTTATTTTTTCATATAT